>JBEIVK010000407.1:0-4135 GCA_040373935.1 Alphaproteobacteria bacterium | reverse complement strand
TCTAATCTTCGCGCGGCCGTCGCGGGCGCGGGAAGCAGATCTCCCGCGCAGCCAGCCAAGTCCCCAGGTGCCCGTTCACCGTGCTTTCGATGGTCCGGCCATAGCCGCCGCCCAGCGTGAGCACGACGGGCACCCCTGCGGCCCGCGCCGACTCGAGCACGAGGCGGTCTCGCGCCGACATGCCGGCCGGGCTGACGTGCAAGCGGCCCAGTCGGTCGGTCTCCAGCGCGTCCACCCCCGCCTGGAACAGCAGCAGGTCTGGGTGGAACGCGAGCGCTGCCGAGACCGCATGGGCGCAGGCGTCGAGAAATGCGGCGTCGCCAGTGCCGTCGGCCAGCGGAATGTCGAGGTCGCCCGGCACCTTTCGGAACGGGAAGTTGCGGTCCCCGTGGACCCCGGCGAGGAAGCAGCGGCCATCTCCGGCGAGGATGTCCGCCGTCCCGTTGCCCTGGTGCACGTCCAGATCCACGATGGCGACCCGCTGGACCGCGCCTTCGGCCAGCAGCACCCGCGCCGCCACCGCGAGGTCGTTGAACACACAGAAGCCCTCGGCCTCGGCGCGCCCGGCGTGGTGGGTGCCCCCGGCGAGGGTGCCGCCAAAGCCGAACGCCAGCGCGTCCCGCGCCGCGGCGACGGTGCCACCGACGCTGGCCCGGCAGCGCGCGACGAGGGCCGGGCTCCACGGAAATCCAATGCGGCGCACCACCCGCGGCGCGACCGTACCGCCCAGGCAGGCGCCCACCCAGGCTGGATCGTGCGCGGCCTCGAGCTCGGCGGGCGACGCGAGCGGGGCCGGCGCCACGCCCGCCTCGGTGAAGACCCCGGCGGAGACGCAGGCTTCCCGCAAAAGACGGTATTTGTCCATGGGAAAACGATGCCCCGGCGGCAGCGGCACCGGGTGGGCCTCCGCGGACCAGGCCCTCATCGACGGGGACGCCGACGGGCGCCCGCCAGCAGGGCGATGCCGAGCGCGACGGCTGCCCCGCCGCCTGCGCCCGGAGTGGCCGCGCAGCCGCAACCGGCGCCCGCACGCGCGCGCGGCGGCCCATCCGGGTTGGAGTCCCCCGCCGGCGCCTCGGGCGCGGTGTCGGGGGCGGGTGGGCAGCCCGTGTCCCCGGCGGCGGGTACGAGGCAGTCCGTGTGGTGGAGGGGCATCGGCGCGCCCTCCGAGCTGGTCCAGAGGGAGCCGCCGGCGCCCACGGTGATGGCCTCGCCCTGGGCCTCGTCCGGGCCGGCGAGGGCGACGCCGGGCGTGGCCCACCAGCCCGTGTCTTCACCCACCGTGGCGGCGTGGACCCAGATGGCCGCGTAGGTGCGGACCGCGACAAAGCTGCCGTCCGGGCTCCAGTCTGCGCCGGTCACCTGCCGCGCGGCGTCCGGACCCTCGGAGAGGCGCAGCGCGCCGATGCGGGCCATCTCGGCCGGCGCAGCCACGCTTCCTCCGGGCGGAAGGCGATGCACCGCGGTGTCCCCGGTGGCGGACTTCGTCAGGATGTCGATGGCGCCGGTGCACGGATGGACGAGCAGCGCCTCGGCGTCCACCGGGCCACCGGGGTGGCGGCCGACGTGGGACGCGCGGACCACGAGGGGCGCGCCCGGCGCGGGCTCCTCCACCTCGTGGACCGTGATGAAGGGGCGGATCGCGAGATTGTCCCCGATGTCCGCGATGAACAGGCAGTCGCCCGGGGCGCCGGTGCAGGGGCCGGCCGCGAGGTCCTCCCAGTCAACGAAGCTGAGCCCATCCCCCGGATGCGCGACCGCGAGGGCGTCGCCCGGAGAGAACGACCAGAGGCGCGGCCGCCCCCCCGAGTCATCGTGGGTGAACCAGCGGGACGGGTCTCGCCGGCCCCAGGCGAGGCCCGAGCTTTCGACCGGCCCCTCCACCGCGACCGTGCCTGCAGGCGCGGCGTACTGGGCGCACGGGGCCGCCTCCGCTCGAACCGACACCAGCGCCAGCAGTCCCACGGTTCCCATGCGAGGCCCTCGATGCGACCCTAACCGCCGCTGCGGGCGGCGCGTCGGAGCCGGCGTGGTCGCCGCCCCGCGGATTCGCGCGTCCGCGCCTTGCCGCGCCGCGCCGCGCGTGCCACGGTGGGATGGCGGAGATCCCGGATGCTGCTGCTCACGCCCGGCCCGTTGACGACCTCCCCGGCCACCCGCGCGGCCCTCACGGCAGACCACGGCTCGCGCGATCCAGCGTTCCTCGCCCTCTCCGGCCGGGTTCGGGAGGGTCTGCGGGCGGTCGTCGCGGCGCCCGCGGACGGGTACACCTGTGTCCCCGTCCAGGGCAGCGGGAGCTTCGGCGTCGAGGCGGCGTTGGGGAGCTTCATCCCACGGGACCGCCCGCTCGTGGTCGGCGTGAACGGAGCCTACGGCGCCCGCATCGTCGAGATGGCGCGTCGGATTGGCCACGCGGTCGAGGTCGTGGCGGCGCCGGAGACCGAGCCGCTGTCGCCCGCGTCGCTGGCGGCGCGCCTCGCCCTCCACCCGCGCCCGGGCTGGGTCGCCTGGGTCGCCCACGAGACGACGACGGGCCTCGTCAACCCGAACGAGGCCCTCGCGGCCGTCGCCCGCGCCGCCGGTTGGCGCACCTTCGTCGATGCGATGAGCGCCTACGGCGCGCTCCCGATGCACGCGCAGGGCCTCCGCTTTGACGTCCTGGTCGCATCCGCCAACAAGTTGCTCGAGGGCGTGCCGGGGGTCGCGTTCGCGGTCGTCGCCGATGACGCGCTCGCTGCTGCGCCGGGGCACCCGGGCTCCCTCGTGCTGGACCTCGTGGACCAAGCGCGGCGCCTCGCCCAGGACGGGCAGTGGCGCTTCACCCCGCCGACCCATGTCCTCGCCGCCCTGGACGCCGCGCTCGCGCAGCACGCGGCCGAGGGTGGGGCCGCCGGGCGCCTCGCCCGCTACAGCGCCAACCGCGACGTGCTCGTGGCGGGAATGCGGGAGATGGGCTTCGAGACCCTGCTCCCCGACGCGTTGCTGGGCCCGGTCATCGTCACGTTCCGCACGCCAGGCCATCCCGCCTGGGAGTTCGAGGCCTTCTACGCGGGCTTGGTCGCGCGCGGCTTCGCCATCTACCCGGGGAAGCTCACCGCCGCGCCGAGCTTCCGCGTCGGCTGCATCGGCCAGGTCTTTCCGGCCGACATGCGGCGATTCCTTGCGGCGGTGCGGGCCGTGCTCGACGCCGCCGGTGTGCCCTCTGGAGCCCCCGCATGAGCGTGTCTGCCTCCGCCTCCGCCTCTGCCTTCGCCCCGCTGCAGGCCGTCCTCCTCGATTGGGCGGGGACGGCGGTGGACCACGGCTGTCAAGGCCCGATGGCGGTCTTCGTGGCGCTGTTCGAGCGGCGCGGGCTGCCCGTGTCCGCGGCGGAGGCGCGCGCCCCGATGGGCACCCACAAGCGGGAGCACATTCGGCGGATGCTCGACGGAACGGCCTTGGGCGCCGCGTGGGAGGCGCGCTTTGGCCACGCCGCCACCGCGGCCGAGGTCGATGCGCTCTACGCGGAGGCCGAGCCGTTGCAGATCGCGGTGCTCCCGGCTCACGCGGCGCCCATTCCGGGCGCGCGGGAGGCGGTCGCCACGCTCCGCGCGCACGGTCTGCGGGTGGGAAGCACCACGGGCTACACCCTCCCGATGCTGGAGGTCCTGCGCGTGGCCGCGGCGGAGAAAGGGTACTTCCCCGATGTCGCCGTCGCGGCCTCCGAGGTGGCGGCGGGGCGGCCGGCGCCGGACCTGAACGCCGAGGCGCTCCGTCGGCTGGGCTTGTCGGACCCGGCGCGCGCGGGGGCGGTGGGAGACACCCCGGTGGACATGGCGGCGGCGCGGGCGGCCGGGAACTGGGCGGTCGGGTGCGCCCTGACCGGAAATGAGCTGGGGCTGGACCTCGCGGGGCTTCTCGCGCTCAGCCCGTCCGCCCGCGCCGAAGCCCGTGACACGGCGGCGGCCCGCCTGCGCGCGGCGGGGGCCCACGTCGTCATCGATGGCATCGGCGAGCTGCCCGACGCCCTCCGCGTGTTGGCGGCGCGGGCGCGCGCCGGGGAGCGGCCTTGAGCCCGGCGGCGCTGCGGCGGTTCGGTGCCGTCCCTGCCCGGTCCCGTCCGCGTGGGGCGTGGTCTCGCGCGGTCGAGCGGGGC
>JBEIVK010000606.1:0-2896 GCA_040373935.1 Alphaproteobacteria bacterium | reverse complement strand
GGCGCCCATGGCCGAGCCCTGCGGCGACGGCGCGCTCAGCGCGGGAGGGTGACGCGGTGGCGCACAATGTGGGTGGGGCCGAGCTGGCCGTCGAGCCAGGAGGGATCCCGGCCGTCGAGGGGGCTCGTGTAGTTGTAGACCATGAAGCTGCCATCTTCACGGGGCAGGGCGGACGCGAAGCAGGTGTCGCCGGCGGAGGGGAGGTCGCCCACGAAGTCCACGCGGAGGGCGTCCGGATGGACCTCCCAGAGGGAGCAGCGCTTGGGGTCGTTCCAGTATTCGATTTGGTAGCGGAGGGTTTGCTCTTGGTGGGAGAGGCTGCGGAGGCCGAGGTCGTAGGCGCCCTCGTTGCCGAGGGTGCGGCGCCCGATGAGCCAGACCCGCCCGCCGGACTGGAAGACGAGGGGGGAATCGAACTTCCGGGGATCCGCCGCGCAGCGCCACGCGCCGAGGGCGCCGGCGTCGGCACGGCAGATTTTGGAGCCCCAGCCGTCGGCGTCGCCGTCTTCGTTGCGCACCACCGCGACGGCCCCGCCGTCGGGCAGCACGGCGAGATCCGTCTCGGAGCCGCCGCCGCGGAGGATGGTGGGCTGGCCGGGGACGACGGGGCGCCAGTCCAGGCCGTCGTCGCTCTCGAGCCACTGGATCTCGAGGTCGGGCTCTGCGTCGCCGCCCGTGTCGGCGTCGTAGATGGTGCCGCCGCCCGTGTAGCCGGTGAGCGTGGGGCGGCCGCCGACGACGCGGACGCGCCACGGGACGAAGTCGCGGTCGAAGATGTCCTCGGGGGCGGACCAGGTGCCGTCGGCGGCGCGGACCATGACGCGGCTGCCCTGGGGCTCGAAGTCGGCGGGGTTGTCGCCGAGCACCGCAAAGTACAGGAACAGACGGCCTTGCCACGAGAGGAGGCGCGGCTCCCGGAGGTCGGTGCCCAGGTGGACCTCGGCCTCGACCGACCAGGTGCCCTCGCCGTCGTCGGAGCGCGCGATCACCAGCCGCGTGTCGGCGCTGGCGAAGTGCGTGGGCGCCGTGCGCAGCGCGAGGAAGACGGCGCCGTCGTGCTCCACGACGTCGAGGTTGTTGTGGGCCGGCTGTGTGGGGTGCGCGAAGCCGGGCCCAGGCACCACGGGGATGACGTCCCCCACGGAGAACGCAGGGATGACGGGGGCGTCCGGCGCGGCCGCGCCGCCGGTGCAGGCCGCGAGCAGGAGCGCCGCTGACCGTGCACCGGGGGCGGTCATGCGTCCTCGGGGAGGGGGCCGCCGTCGCCGTCGACGACGTTGCGGTAGCGCGGGCCCATGCTCTCGTGGGAGTGGCGGTCGCGGGCGGCGCTGACGTACTGGCCGTCCAGGGCGGCCATGCCGTCGCGGGTCGCCGGGTCGTTGCGGAGCAAGTCGACCATGTCGCCGGCGAAGCGGATGGGGCCCTCGGCGGGGACGTGCGTGCCTTTCGGCAGCACGATGCGCCCGGCCTCGGTGATGAACGGGATGCGCGCGCGGTCCGCGGCCGGATCGTGGCCGAGCACGGCGCCCGGGGCGATGGTGCAGTTCTTGTCGAGGATGACGTTGCGAAGCCGGGCGCCCGCGCCGACATCGCAGCCGGACAGCAGGATGCTGTGCTCCACGACGGCGCCCTCGTGCACGAAGCAGTCGTAGCCGAGGACCGTCTCGCGCAGGGTGGCGCTGTGCACGATGGCGCCCTCGCAGACGAGGCTGTCTTCCATCGTCACCGGGGCGCGGCCCGGGAGCTGCACGAAGCGGGCCGGCGGGTAGTCCCGCTGGGCGGTGCGGATGCGCCAGCGCCGGTTGTACATGTTGAGCGTCGGAAGCGGGCTGCGCATCTCCATGTTGGCGTCGTACCAGGAGTCGATGGTGCCGACGTCCCGCCAGTAGGGGCGCGCGCCCTCGGGATCTCCCGGGATGCGGTTGCGCCCGAAGTCGTAGATGAAGACCCGGCGCCCCTGGGCCACGAGGCGCGGGATGATGTCCTTGCCGAAGTCGTGGCTGGAGCCGGGGGCGACCGCGTCTTCTTGGAGGGCCTCGACGAGCACCTCGCTGCGGAAGAGGTAGTTGCCCATGCTGACGAGGCACATGGACGGATCCCCCGGGATGGGGGCGGGGTTGACCGGCTTTTCTTGGAACCCGACGATGCGACCGGCGTCGTCCACCTGAATCACGCCGAACTGGTGCGCCTCGCTGCGCGGGACGGGGAAGGCGGCCACCGTGAGGTCTGCCTGCTGGGTGCGGTGGTGCGCCTCCATTTGCTCGACGGCGAACTTGTAGACGTGGTCTCCCCCGAAGACGGCGACGTTTTCGGCGCGGGCGTCGCGGACGAGGTTGAGGTTCTGGTAGACCGAGTCGGCGGTGCCCCGGTACCAGTGCTCGCCCATGCGCATCTGGGCCGGGACAATCTCCACGAACTCATTGATGCCCGACAGGTGCCAATTGCGGTTCAGGTGCTTGATGAGGCTCGACGCCATGTATTGCGTGAGCACATAGATGCGCCGGTAGCCGGAGTTGACGAAGTTGGACAGGACGAAGTCGATGATGCGGTAGCGCCCGCCGAAGGGCACGGCCGGCTTGGCGCGGTGGGTGGTCATCGGGCCGAGACGGCTGCCCTTTCCGCCGGCCATGATCATCACGATGGTGGAGCGCACGGAGACCTCACGGCGCCATCATACTGCATCGGGGCGGCGGGCCGCGCCCGGGAGGCGCCGGGGAGGGGCGTTGCGGGGAGGGGCGAAGCCCCTCCCTGCCCCATTAGTCGGACAAGCCTGCACAATCGGCCGCCGCGGCGGCGGGTGTGAAGTCTTCGCGGCCGACCGCGCCGGCGAGGACGGCCCGCAGGCCGAACCGGAGCGGCAGGGCGTCGTTGCCGAGCCAGAGGGCGGCTTGGTCGG
>JBEIVK010000681.1:0-2569 GCA_040373935.1 Alphaproteobacteria bacterium | reverse complement strand
CAGCAGGGCGAGTTGACGCGCGCGCTTGATGGCGATGGCCATCTCGCGCTGCTTCTTCGCGCAGTTGCCGGAGATGCGGCGCGGAACGATCTTGCCGCGCTCGGTGATGAAGCCCTTGAGGAGCTTCGGGTCCTTGTAGTCGATGACGAGGGTCTTGTCGGCGGTGAACCGGCAGGTCTTGCGACGACCCATGCGACGGTAACGGTTCATGGTGGGACTCCTGGATGCGATTCAGTCGAGAGGGATCAGTCGTGGTCTTCGTAGTCACCATCGAGACCGTCGTCGCCCTCCTCGCGGCGGGCGCGACGCTCCTCAGCCTCCTCCTGCTCCTGCTGGAGCTGGCGGGCGAGGCGGGCCTTCTGGCGCTCCTCGGCCACCACGCGGCGGGCCTCGGCCTCGACGTTGGCGGCGTTCCTGACGGTGAGGAAGCGGACGATGTTGTCCTCGATCCCGACCACGCGCTCAATCTCACCGGGCACCGAGGCGGGCGCGACGAAGTTGATGTGCACGTAGTGGCCGAACTGATGCTTCTGAATCGGGTAGGCCAGCTTCCGCTTGCCCCAGTCCTCGTAGATGAGGATGGTGCCGGCGGCGTCCGTGATGAGCGCCTTGAGGCGCTCGAGGAGGCGGTTGGACTCGGCCTCATCGAGCTCCGGGCGCAGGATGAAGGTCGTTTCGTACTCGTGTGCGATCATGGGGGGAGAGTCCTCCACATGGACAGGAAGGGGGGCAGACGGACCACCCCCGCGGAGGAGGGCCCCGCCCGAAGGCGGGCCCCCGGGGAAGCGATGGCCGGCTCAGATCTTGAAGAGCGCGCCGTACACCGCGATGAGAGGCGCAATGACCAGGGCCACGACGCTCATCAACTTGACGAGGATGTTGAGGGACGGGCCGGCGGTGTCCTTGAAGGGGTCCCCGACGGTGTCGCCGACGACGGCCGCGGAGTGCGCGTCCGAGCCCTTCTTGTGGATGGTGCCGTCGTCCATCTTGAAGCCACCGCCCTCGAAGGACTTCTTGGCGTTGTCCCAAGCGCCGCCGGCGTTGGACATGAAGATGGCCAGGAGCACGCCGGACACGGTGCAACCCGCGAGCAGGCCGCCGAGAGGCTCGGCGCCGAAGGCGAAGCCGACGACGACCGGCGAGACGATGGCCATCGCGCCCGGGACGACCATGCGCTTGATGGCAGCCTGGGTGCTGATGTCCACGCAGCGAGCGGTGTCCGGCTTGGCGGTCCCCTCGAGCAGGCCCGGGATCTCCCGGAACTGGCGGCGGACCTCGACGATCATCTCCATCGCAGCCTGGCCGACGGCGTTCATGGCCATCGACGAGAACAGGAAGGGCAGCATGCCGCCGACGAAGACACCGGCCATGACGGCGGGCTTCGAGAGGTCGATCGAGGTGATGCGCGCCTGCTGCATGAAGGCCGCGAAGAGCGCGAGGGCCGTCATGGCCGCGGAGCCGATGGCGAAGCCCTTGCCGATGGCGGCCGTGGTGTTGCCCACCGCGTCGAGCGTTTCGGTGCGGTGCCGCACCTCCGGCTTCTGGTGGGACATCTCGGCGATGCCGCCGGCGTTGTCCGCGATGGGCCCGTAGGCGTCCACCGCGAGCTGGATGCCCGTGGTGGACAGCATGCCCAGCGCCGCGATGGCCACGCCGTAGAGGCCGGCCGCCCAGTTGGCGACCACCACGCCCACGGCGATGACGATGATCGGGAGCGCCGTGGACTGCATGCCCACGCCCAAGCCCGCGATGATGTTGGTCGCGAAGCCCGTGCGAGACTGGTTGACGATGCTGTTGACCGGGCCCTTGCCGATCGAGCAGTAGTAGGAGGTGATGAGGCCGACCGCCACGCCGGTGGCGAGACCCGCCACCGTGGCCACGCCGACCTGCCACCACAGGACCACCCGGCCATCCGGCGTGCCGAGGTTGTCCAGGTTCGCCATGCCCGCCGCCGGCCAGAGGTACTTGGCCAGAACGAAGGTCACGATGACCATCACGCCTGCCGCCCCGAAGGAGCCCGCATCCAGCGCCACCTGCGGGTTGCCGCCCTCCTTCGTCTTCACGAAGAGCGAGCCCACGATCGAGCAGATGATGCCCGCGCCCGCGATGAGCATGGGGAGGATGATGGAAGAGAGCTCCCCACCGTTGCGGACCTCCTGGAACCCGAAGCCCAGGACCATCGCGCCGATGATGGCGCCGACGTAGGACTCGAAGAGGTCCGCGCCCATTCCGGCCACATCGCCCACGTTGTCACCGACGTTGTCGGCGATGACGGCGGGGTTCCGGGGGTCGTCCTCGGGCAGGCCGGCCTCGACCTTGCCCACCAAGTCTGCGCCGACGTCGGCGGCCTTGGTGTAGATGCCGCCGCCCACGCGCGCAAAGAGCGCGATGGACGACGCGCCCATCGAGAAGCCGGTGATGATGTTCAGCACCGTGAGGATGGAAGAAGAGGTCTGGAAGCCGTAGACCTGCTCCAAGATGAGCCACAGCCCACCGAGGCCCAGGGTGGCCAAGCCGACCACCGTCATGCCCATCACGGAGCCGCCCGCGAAGGCGACGTCGAGGGCCT
>JBEIVK010000100.1:0-9744 GCA_040373935.1 Alphaproteobacteria bacterium | reverse complement strand
CGCTGGGCGATGCCCTCGACGATGGCCGTCTTTCCGACGCCCGGATCGCCGATGAGCACGGGGTTGTTCTTGGAGCGCCGGGAGAGCACCTGCAGGGTGCGCCGGATCTCCTCGTCCCGGCCGATCACGGGGTCCAGCTTGCCCTTTCGGGCGTCTTCCGTCATGTCGCGGGTGTACTTGGAGAGGGACTCGTACTGGGCCTCGGCCTCCTCGCCGGAGACATTCTGGCCGCCGCGGAGGATCTTCAGGGCTTCGAGCAGGCGCTCCTTGGTGAGGCCGAAGTCGCGGAGGAGCTGGCGGGGACCGTCGTCCACCTGCTCGACGCAGATGAACAGCACCTCGGAGGCGACGTGGGTGTCGCCGAGGCTGCGGGCCAGCTCGTCTGCCTTGTCGAGGACCGACTGGAACTGGCGGGAGAGGCCGGCCTTGGAGCCGCCGGACACCTTGGGCAGCTTTTCGAGGAGGACGGCGGCCTCGCGCTGGAACTGGTCTTGCGGGATGCCGACGTGCTTGAGGAGACTGCCGACGACGCCCTTGTCCTGTGTGAGCAGCACGGAGAGCAGGTGGGCGGGGCGGATCTCGGGGTTGCCGAGCCGGCCGGCGAGGTTCTGGGCGTCGGCGATGGCCTCGCGGGCCTTGACGGTGAAGCGCTCGAACTTCATGGCGGACTCCTCGGACCGGCACACGGGGCGGACGGCCGATGATGGTTCAGGGATCGATGGAAGTCTATGCACCATTGGCGCAGGTCAAGGCAGACGGGCGGCCGACGCCGCGCTACGCAAGATGGATGCGTTGGACGATCCTCGCTCTCGCGGCGTGCAGCGGCGCGCCGGCCCCCGAATCCCCCGCCGCCCCGGCCGCCCTTCCGGGGGTTGGGCCCGGTGGCGCGCCAGCCGCTGCGCCGGCCGGGCTGCCGGCGGAGGGCCCGCGTGAGGTGCTCGCCGCCGTCCGACTGGAGGTGTTGGGGGCCTCGACGGACTGGTCCAACGGCGATCGCGACGCCGCGAGCGCGCGCGTGCTGCGTGCCTACGTCACGCGGTTCGAGCCGCTGGAGCCGTCCTTGCGCGCCGTGGATTCGCGGGCGACGCTGGAGCTGGAGTACAGCTTCGGGAGGCTGGCGGCGCGGTTGGCGCGGCCGGGCGAGGCGCTCGCGGTGGCCAAGCAGGTGCAGGCGCTGACCGCCCAGCTCGACGCCCTCGCCGAGCGCCTCCCGGTGGACCCGTCTCGCCCCGTCCCACCGCCGGTGGCGCCGCCCGCGGCGCAGGATGTCTCGTTGCCGGCCCACTTGCGTGCCGGCGACGTGAAGGCCCCCAAAGAGAAGCCCGACGACGGCTGACGCACGGCGGTGCGCCTCAGCGCACGAAGTCGGCGGCGGTGAGCGCGGGCCCGCCGCCCACGTTGCGCTGCGCGATGTCGGCGCAGGCGGTGCCGGCCGGCACGCGGACGAGGCGCCAGGTGGACTGCGTGTTGTCCAGGCGGACCTCTGGATTTTGCACGAACAGGCGGTTGGACGCGGCGATGCTGCGCTGCTGGAAGGCCTTGACCTGGGTGCGGCCGCCCATCGCGCTCCCGCCGTCCCAAGTGCCCTCGAGGATGGTGTGGGCCACCTGGACGATGTAAATCTCGATTTCGCCCAGCACGGGGGCGTCGAGGTGCACGGTGGCGCCGGGGTGGCCGTCCCGCTCGAAGTCAAACACCGCGGCGTCATCGGGACTGGTGGGGACGGCGCGGGCCTTGGCCGGGTCCCAGCCGATGTATTGGGGGCGCATGTCGCCGCGGACGCGCCAGCCTTCGCCCTCGGGCGTGAGCTGGAGCGGGTAGCGCTTGGGAGGGAGCGCGTCGACGAAGGCCTGCGGGATGGTGGTGGTGGCGATGTTGCGGGTGGCCGACGTGCGCAGCGTGCAGGGCTTTTGCGAGAGCACCGGCGCCTCGGGCGGGCCGTCGATGCGCACGGCGTAGGCCGTGCTGGAGAGCAGCGTGGTGGTGCCCAACACCGGAATCGTGAGGTGCGAGACCACGTGGACATCGAGGCGCCAATCCCCGCTGAGGGGCGGCGGGGGCTCGAGGTCCCCGCCGCGCTCGACGGTGGCGGGCGGCGGCGCGCCGGTGGTGGCGTGGGCGCCGGCGGGAACCAGCAGGGCAGCGAGGAGCGATGCGGCGATCATGCGGGCGAGCGGGGCTCCGCGGGCGGGATTTCGGTCTGGAAGACCTTGTCCCAGAGCGTGAGCGTGGAGGCGTAGTTGCCGAGAGTGGGTTTGGCGTGGTGGCGGTCGTGGTGCTCCATCACGCCGTAGAGGGGGATGGCCCGCGCCCACGAAGACCGGATACCGGAGTGGATGTCCAGCTCGTGGAGGGTGCGGAACGCGCCCCAGAGCCAAAACGTCCAGGCGCTCATCTCGCCCCAGATGCCCAGCACCAGCGCCACCCCCGCGACGGGACCCGCCGAGCCGATCATCCATTCCAGGGGGTGCACGTAGAGGTATTCGGCGGGCACCGGCGCGAAGGCTTCGTGGTGCTTTTTGTGGATGAGCCGGTAGAGGGTCTTGTTGGTGTGAAGGGTGCGGTGAACCCAGTAAAAGACGATGTCGTCCACGAGGACGAGCATCCCGAAGTGCAGGGCGAGCAGCGGCAAGGACGGCATGCCGAGCGGGAAGCGCCCGGCGATGGCGTAGAGGCCGAGGGCCGCGCTCACGGCGAGGATGGCCTGGTTGACCAGAATGAGCGGCAGACGCGCTGGGAAGGTGCCGGGCTTCCGCTTGGTGGCCCAGCCGGCCCAGCCGCTGGGGTGGCCGTCGCGGTCGATCTTCCAGGAGACGGCGAGCCCAAGCAGGCTCGGCAGCAGGAGGACGACCAGCGAGACGGCGGCGAAGGTCATGGGGCACCGGGCCGGCGGGCGAAGACATTGACGAGGCGGGTCTCTTCGAAGCCGGCCTCTTTCTCCACCGAGATATCGCTCAGGCCGGCCCGGACCAGCAGCGCACGCACCGTGTCGAGGCGCCCGTCGGCGTCGTGGACCTCGGTGACGACCTGGCCGATGTGGGGCCAGTGCTCGTCCTCCACCCCCTGGAGAACGGCCAGCTCGCCGCCTTCACAGTCCACTTTCAGAAGGTCGATGCGCGTGATGCCGTGCGCCCGCATGACCGCCGACACCGTGGACAGCTCGGCGTCGACCTGCTGCGCGCCGGTGCGCATGTGCCGCGCGATGAACCCAGAGAGGAACGCCGGCACCAGCCGCGCGTACCAGACGGCCTCCCGGGCCACCCGCACGTTCCCCGCGACGGCCCGCTCCAAGGTGCCGGGATCTGCGTCCCACATCTCGGGATGAGCCGTCGAGAGCGCGGGGCTGTTGGGGTAGTACGTGAAGCGCGTGCGCCCGGGGGCCGCCGACAGCCCCATGTTGAGCGGGATGAAGCGGCCTTCGCCGAAGCGCTGCGCGTTGGCCTGCAGCACGGCGAAGATGGCGGGCACCGGCTCGAAGGCGAAGACCCGCGCCGCTGGGTGCTGCTGCATCGCCCGCACGCCGAAGAGGCCGATGTTCGCGCCGACGTCGAAGACCGTGTCGCCGTCGCGCACTTCGATGCCGTGGGCGAGGTAGCCCCGGACGTGGTGGTCCAGCACCAGCGCCTCGGAGCGCCGCAAGCAGTGGACCTCGGTGCCATCGGCCAGCGTCGCGAACGCCATCGTCCCCCTCCCAGGCCGGCGCTGTATTCTGCCGGGCCGCGGCCCGCCGCCTCAGGTGACGGGGGCGGGGCCCCAGGGGCGCGGCGCGACCTCGGCCAAGAAGGCGGACAATTCGGAGCGATCGAGCACCTCTTTCTCCAGCAGGTGCTCCGCCATGCGGTGCAGCAGGCCCTCGTGCTCGGCGAGGATGCTCCGCGCCCGGCCCCACGCGTGCTCCAGCAGGGCGCGCGTCTCTTCGTCGATCGCCTGGGCGGTGGCCTCGCTCGTCGACACCTCGCGGCCGACGCCGCCGCCGATGCCGAAGGGGTTTTGGCGCTCGCCGCCGTAGTCGATGGCGCCGAGCCGCGCCGACATCCCGAACTGCGACACCATGCGGCGCGCCAAGTCCGAGGCCTTGCGGATGTCGTCGGATGCGCCGGTGGTGAAGTCGTCTCCGAGCACGCGCTCCTCGGCGGAGCGCCCGCCGTACAGCACGACGAGGCGGGCCATGAGGTCGCTGCGCGACAGGAGGTAGCGGTCTTCCATCGGGGCCTGGAGCGTGTAGCCGAGCGCCCCGATGCCGCGCGGGATGATGCTGATCTTCTGGACCGGATCGGCCCCCGGCGAGGCCGCGGCGCAGATGGCGTGGCCCGCCTCGTGGAAGGCGACGACCCGCTTCTCCCGCGGAGACAGGCGGCGGCTCTTCTTTTCGAGGCCGGCCACGATGCGCTCCACCGACTCGGCGACGTCCGCCAGCTCGATCTGCGTCTTGTCGCGGCGGGCGGCGAGCAGCGCCGCCTCGTTGAGGAGGTTTGCGAGGTCTGCCCCGGCGAAGCCGGGCGTCATGCGAGCGATCTCCTCAAGATCAACCGCCGGGGAGAGCTTGAGCTCCCGCGCGTGGACCTTGAGGATGGCGTGGCGGCCCTTGACGTCGGGGCGGTCCACCAGGACCTGGCGGTCGAAGCGGCCCGGGCGAAGCAGCGCGGGATCCAGCGTCTCGGGGCGGTTGGTGGCCGCCATCACGATGATGCCCTTGCGGCCGTCGAAGCCGTCCATCTCCACGAGGATCTGGTTGAGCGTCTGCTCGCGCTCGTCGTGGCCCCCGATGGGGCTGCCGCCGCCGCGGGCCTTGCCCACCGCGTCGAGCTCATCGACGAAGATGATGCAGGGGGCTTGCTCGGCGGCTTTTTGGAAGAGGTCCCGCACGCGGGCCGCGCCGACGCCGACGAACATCTCGACGAAGTCGGAGCCGGAGATGCTGAAGAAGGGGACCTTGGCCTCGCCCGCGACGGCGCGGGCGAGCAGGGTTTTGCCCGTGCCAGGGGGGCCCACGAGCAGCACGCCTTTGGGGATCTTGCCCCCGAGGACCGTGAACTTCTCGGGCGTCTTGAGGAACTGGACGATCTCCTGCAGCTCCTCGATGGCCTCGTCGATGCCCGCGACATCCTGGAAGCTGACGCCGGTGCCTTCCTCGGGGGCGAGCTTTGCGTGGGACTTGCCGAAGGTGGCCACGCCGGGGGGCACGCCGCCCTCTCGACGCGACATCATCATCCAGATGAAGGCGAAAAAGCCGAGCGAGAGCAACAGATTCATGCGGCCGTTGCTCTCGCCGCTGCACGCCGAGGGCAGCGCCGCGCGGTAGGGAACGTCCTGGTCT
The DNA here is from genome assembly GCA_040373935.1 of Alphaproteobacteria bacterium. Lineage (GTDB taxonomy): Bacteria > Myxococcota_A > UBA796 > UBA796 > UBA2385 > JBEIVK01. The sequence goes on along the minus strand of JBEIVK010000100.1, from coordinate 4,427 downwards.
TCGAGCAGGCGCACCACCGCCTCGTCGTCTGCGTTGACGCGGTAGGCCTTCACGGGCTGGGGCGGGTTTTTGCCCTCTGGCTTGAGCGTGAGGAGCAGCGTGGTCCGGCCCTCGAAGGTGGCCTGCTCGACCTTGCCGTCGGCGATGAGCTGCTTCGCCTCCGACCAGGGGCGGGTGGTCGTCATCAGCATCTCGGCCGCGCTCATCGCCAGAGCGAGCAGCGCCATCAAGAGCAGGACGGGGACGAGCAGCGAGGAGAAGCGGTTGTTTTGCACCCTCCTGCCCTAGTCACGCCGCGGGGGTCGGGCAAGGGCGGCGACGACGGAGCAGCGCGCCGAGGCCCCCGAGGATCGCGACCGCAGCCACCGGAAGAGGGGCGTGCGCACAGCCTTTCGCGGCGCTCACCTGCGCTGCCTCACGCTCGACGCGGAAGGCGCAGGCCCCGCCGGGCGCGTCGTCTTCGCCTTCGTCGACCGCGCCGTCGCAGTCGTTGTCCACGTCGTCGCAGTCTTCGACCGCGCCCACGCCCACCCAGGGGTCCCCGTCGTCGCAGTCGCCGTCGTCCTCGCTGCTGCTGTCGCCGTCGTCGTCGGCGGCGGGGCCGCCTTCGTCGACCACGCCGTCGCAGTCGTCGTCTTCGCCGTTGTCGGCTTCGGCGGTGCCCGGGGCGCGCGCCGCCAGGGCGTCGTCGCAGTCGCCTTGCTCTTCGGAGAAGCCGTCCCCGTCGTCGTCGGTCGCGGCGGTGCCGTCGTCGGCCACGCCGTCGCAGTCTTCGTCGCGGCCGTCCAAGGTCTCCGGTGCGCCCGGCCGGATCTCCGGCGCCCCGTCGTGACAGTCCCCTTGCTCTTCGGTGAGGCCGTCGCCGTCGGCGTCGTCTGCGAGGTCATCCGGCGCCTCGTCGACCTGCCCATCGCAGTTGTCGTCGATGCCGTTGGCCGGGCGCTCCGCTGCGCCAGGGCGGATCGAGGCGTCGTCGGGCGCACAGTCCCCGGCGCAGACCGTGAAGCCGTCCCCGTCGGCGTCCCAGGCCGGGTGTGCCGAGCCAGCGCAGGTGTTCCCGCGCAGCCCCAGGCCGACCGCGTTGAAGTCTGGCGAGGCCGACACCGGGAGGATGCGGGCCGCCGCCGGCGGCGCACCGCCCCCGGGCTCGAAGGCGACCTCGATGTCCCCGACCTCGCCCGGAAGCACCGTCAGCGGCGTCGCGGTGGCGACGGTGAAGGAGGTGTCCCCCTCAACCGTGAAGTTGGAGATGGTGAGCGGCACCGGGCCGCAGTTCTCGATGGCCACGGGAGCCGCGAAAAAGCCGCCCGGCGGCCGCGGGCCGTAGTCCACGAGGCCCGGCACGAAGGCCCCGCACGGGAAGCGTGCCCGCCCGCGCAGCACGACGCGCCAGAGGCCTTGGTCGTCGTCGGTGCGGTCGGTCACCTCCGTGTCGTTGCTCGTCACCGTGAGAACGGTGCGGAAAATGCCCTCGGCGTCCGGCTTAAAGACCAGCTCCACCAGCGCGAACGACGGCGCCTCGGCGCTCCCGCCGTCCACCACCACGGCGTCGGGTGCGCCGTCTTCGTCGGTGTCCTCGGTGGCCCAGCCGCTCCGCACCTCCCAGCGCGCGTCGTCTTCCACCGCGACGTCCCAAACCGTCAGGCGCCCAGGGCCCGTGCTCGCCAAAAAGAGCGGGATGACCGCACGCTCTCCCACGGCGACGAGGCCGGCGTCGACCGTCAGCGACTCCGTCTCCAAGCGCCGCGCTTGTTCGGTGACGTCGTAGTCCGACGCGCACGCGCTCCAGGCGAGCGCGCCCACGACAACGGGAAAGCGGCGGTTCATCATCGTTCTCCTCCCCGCGGGCGATCCGCGCCCACCTCGGCGTCCAGCACGCTCACGACTTTCCGGTACAGGAACTGCGCTTGCTGCGGGTTGTCGCCGATGCAGACCATGCCGAGCTTCCCGTACTCCGACAGCGCGCCCATCAGATGGAAGACCGTACCGCGCTCCGTCGTGTGGTGGAAGTGCAGCCCGTGGTACACCGCGATGTCGATGAGGTCATCCGGCAACAGGCCTTTGTAGGCGTCTTTTTGCACGGTGTCCGTCGCGAAGTAGTACTTGGGCGCTCCGGTTTGCGCGTGGAACTCCCCGGTGGTCGTGTCGTAGCTGCCATCGGTCAGGAAGCGCAGCGTGAGGAACGGGTGCGTCGTCCCGCCCATCCGCAGGTTGACCTCGATGGCGTGGTGCGTCCAGCCGCCCGCGCCGTCTGGAACGGACACGAAGTCCGTGGCGAAGCGCCCGCGCGCACCCTTTTGCCCCAGCACCTCGGCGACCCGCAGCCCCGCTTCCTGCACGCCGAGCCGGTAGGCTTTGTCGGCCGGGAAGGTGCATCCCAGGAACACCTGCCCCGAAGGGCCGCCCAGCACCTGGTCGTGCGTGGAGATGGACTGCGCCTTGCCCACCGCGTTGACCCGACACTGAGAGGACGGGCTGCGCTTGCCCTCGCCCTCGACGAAGGCTTCCACTACGCCGCCCATCTCCGCGTACTTTGCCGCGAAGCGCTCCCAGGTCTCGCCCGGCGCCTCAAAGCGCAGCTCCCCCAGCCGCGGCAGGATCTGCGCCTTGCGCGCGGCGGCGCTCTCGCCGTCCACGCCGTCGTAGTAGAACAGCGCGTTCCCCTCTCCCGAAAAGCCGTGGTTGAGCTTCACCACCGCCCGGCGCAGGCCCGGTGCGTCGGTCTTGAGGGCCGCCAGCGCCTCGGCGATGTCTCCCGGCGTGTGCAGCCGCTCGAAGCCGGCCGGGAAGTTGACGCCCGCCTCCCGGAAGACCTCGCGGCAACCCGACTTCGTCCCCAGGTCGTCCAAGGACGGGTCGTTCGCGTAGAGCGGGATGCCGAGCTGCACCGACAGCGTCCGCTCCAAGGGCGTGCTGTTGAAGCAGACCATGTGCGCGCGGTCCGGGTTGCCGATGGCGGCGCGCAAGCGCGCGAGCAGCCGGGGGCGCGCCAGGATCTTCGCCGTGAGCGGCCGGGTCGAGGCGTCTGCGCAGTCGAACAGCAGCAGCCGCTTGCGCGCGTGCGAGGTGGGCACGCCGGACAACAGGTGGAGGTAGTAGTCCACCACGGTCGGCTGCAGCTGCTGGCTCGTCACGAAGATGACGCGGGTGCGCGGGTGGCGCAGCAGCATCAGGAAAAAGAGCAGACGCTCCTCGTAATGGTGGACGCCCGTCACTTTCGCCAGCTCGCCTGGGTCCAGCGAGAGGGACGGCGCGACCAGCACGGTGTGCTCGGCGCGCGGGTCGTCGGCGATGCGGTCGTAGAGGAGCGGGAGGCGGGCGCGCAGGCGCTCGAAGGCGGCGAGCTCTTCGGCGCTCCCCGGGACGGGCAGCAAGGACATCGGGGCCCCGTGGCAGAAGCCATAGCCTACCGGACGCGGCGGGATAGCGGGGCGGCGCGGAGGGGGCCATGCGCGTCCACATCGGCGGGGACGGCGTGCCGGCGGTGCAGGTCGGCGGCGGTGCGCCCCTCGTGCTCATCGCCGGCCCGTGCGTGATCGAGTCGCGCGCGCACGCGCTCGGCGTCGCCGAGGCCCTGCGGGACGCCGGCCGGCGCCACCGACTGCCCGTCATCTACAAGTCCAGCTTCGACAAAGCCAACCGCAGCGCGCTCGACGGGCCCCGCGGCCCCGGTCTCGCCGAGGGCCTCGCCATCCTTCGCGCCGTTCGGGCGGGCTTTGGCCTGCCCGTCACCACCGATGTCCACGACCCGTCGCAAGCCGCAGAGGCCGCCGCCGCCGGCGTGGACCTCCTCCAAGTGCCCGCCTTCTTGTGCCGCCAGACGGACCTGCTCCTCGCTTGCGCCGCGACCGGGCGCCCCGTCAACTGGAAGAAAGGGCAGTTCATGGCGCCGTTCCAAGTGGGCACAGCGGTCGACAAGCTGCAGCGCGGCGGCTGCCCCGGCGTCATCGTCACCGAGCGGGGCACCACCTTCGGCCACGGGGATCTCGTCGTCGACTACCGCGGCCTGCACGCCCTCCGCGCCGAAGGCCACACCATCTGCTTCGACGCCACCCACAGCGTGCAGCGGCCCGGCGCGCTCGGCGTCGCGTCCGGCGGCGAGCGCCGCTACGTGCCCGCCCTCGCGCGGGCGGCGGTCGCTGTGGGCGTCGACGCCCTCTTTCTGGAGGTCCACCCCGACCCGTCCTCGGCCCCGTCCGATGGCGCCAACATGGTCCCGCTGCACGCGCTGGATGCGCTGCTGCACGGCATCTGCGCCGTGGATGCAGCGGCGCGCGCGGCCCCCGCCGTGGGGGGGCTCGGCTGATGCTGGGGACAGGGGAAACCAAGGTTTCCCCCGTAACGCCCCCTTCCTGTCCTGCGTCCCGGGGGCCGGTCGGGGGAGGCGGGCCGTCGCGCCGCGGGACGCGCGGCCGGCGGCGCCGCGT
>JBEIVK010000631.1:0-2787 GCA_040373935.1 Alphaproteobacteria bacterium | reverse complement strand
CCCGATCCGCCCGCCGATGGATGCCCGATATTCATCGTGTGAGGCCAACTCACAGCAAACCAACCGCCGCTCCCGAGCGCTGCCCTCGCCGCGGGGGCCAACCGCCGCGCGGGCCGTGGAGGCGCCTCCGCCGTGTCGGGCCCCACAGCCAGCGGCCTGCCCGCGCCGTCCGCATTTGTGAGGCGGGTGAGGCCAACTCACAGCCCATCCGGTTGAGGCACGATGGCCCCGGCTCCGACGCCCACCGGGCGCCCGCCGGCGCTGGCGACCATCGCCTCCTCCGCCGGGGCCCGGGCAGGCGCGCCCATCCGGCCGCGAAGCGAAAACCGACCCGTGAGGCCTGCTCACAGGCAACACCGCGTCGCGGCCTCGGTCCTGCCGGGGGAGAGTACGGGGGGGTTGCGGGGGAAACCTTGGTTTCCCCTGCCCTCACAGCCAAAGCCAACCGTCGCGCAGCGGGCCCGTGGCTCAGGGCTGGACCCCGGCCCGCGGGACGATGGCGGCGGCGGCGTCGGTGCCGGCGGGGAGGAGTCCTTGGGCCTGGAGGGCGGCGCCGATCTCGGCCATGCGCGCCGGGGCGAGGGCGCCCAGGCCGTCCTTGCCGAGCACGTAGGGCCGCTGGGCCTCCGTGACGCAGCCCATGACCCCGGCCGGCAAGTCGGGGTTGAGGCGGGCGATCTCGGCGTTGGCCCGATCCGGAGACCGAAGGTAGGCCCGCCAGCCGTCCAGCGTCGCGGCGACGAAGGCGTCGGCCCACGGGGGCGGCGGGTCTGGCACGGCGGCGAGCGCCGCGTAGGGGTTCCAGCCGGCGGCGGCGGCAGGCAGGAAGGTGGTCTCCACGCCGCGGGAGCGGGCGACGCAGGGCTCGGCCGTGATGTAGGCCTGCTGGATGGCGGCCGGGTCCGCCAAGAACGCGCCGATGCCACCCGAAGTCGGCACCTGGGCGACCTTCCCCTCCCACCCGAAGCGGGCCCACAAGAAGGACGCGAAGGGCGCGCCGATCTCCAGGGCGACCCGGGGGGCTGGCCGGGCGGCGATGTCTTCGAAGCGGGTGATGCCGCTGGACGCGTGGGCCATGAGGCCCGTCGGGCTGTCCTGAAAGCTGGGGAAGACGCCGATGGCACGCACGCCGCGCGCGCGCTTGACGAGGAGGTCGTCGGCGGCGGTGAGCGCGACCTCGGCCTTGCCGCTCTCCAGGAGCTCGAGCGTGGGGGCGCCGGGGCCGCCGGGCAGGAGGGTGACGTCGAGGCCGCGGGCCGCATACGCGCCCGAGAGCAAGGCCTCATAGAAGCCGCCGAACTCAGGCTCGGGCACCCAGTTGAGGGCGACGCGGACGGGGGTCCGGCCGGGGGCGGCGTCGGGCGCGGGCGACGGGCCGGACGCGCAGGCGACGAGCAGCAGGGCGAGGAGAGGCGTCATGGGCGGGCTCCGGGCCACCAGCGGCCAACGAGGCGGGCTTCGAGGGCGCGCACGAGGAGGTAGACCCCAAGCGCGAGGGCGCCCGCCGCGGTGACGGCGGCGAACATGACGGGCGTATCGGCCCGGCGCATGGATTGCAGCACGAGGAAGCCCAGGCTCGGCGGGAGCCCATTGGCGCCGACGAACTCGCCCACGATGGCCCCCACGACGGCGAGGCCGCCCGCCCCGCGCAAGCCCCCGAGGATGGCGGGCGCCGCTCCCGGGAGGCGGACGTGGCGAAGCTCGGCCCCGAACCCGCCGCCGTACAGGCGCACGAGCTCCAGCGCGGCCGGGTCTGCCCCGCGCAGGCCGGTGTGGGCCGCCGACAGCATGGGAAAAAACGTGACGATGGTGGCCGCCACGACGGCGACCTGGGGGCCGTAGTCGAGCCAGACGACGAGCAGCGGGGCGATGGCGACGACGGGGAGGGCCTGGATGAGCAGCGCCCAGGGGGCGAGCGCCAGCTCGAGCCAGCGGGCGCGCACGAAGCCGACGGCGAGGGCGATCGCGAGGCCACTGCCGACGAGGAGGCCGGCGCCGGCGGACCCGGCGGTGACCGCGGCGGCGCGCAGCAGGGCGGGGCCTTGGGCGCCCCAGGCTGCGGCGACATCGAGCGGCGACGGCAGCAGCACGGGCGAGACCCGCGCGGCGAGGAGGGACCAGGCGACGAGGCCGAGGAGGCCGGACAGCACCGGGGCGACGCGCCTCATGGGACCCCCGTGAGCGAACGTTCCAAGGCGCTCACCACGGAGGCGACCCCGGCGTCGTGCCGACGGTGCGGCCCGCGCGGCCGTTGCCCCGGAACCGCCGCGTCCGCGACCACGCGCAGCGGGCGGCCACCGACGAGCACCACCCGGTCGCAGAGGGCAGCGGCCTCGTCGAGGTCGTGGGTGACGAGCAGCACCGTCGCGCCGCGCGCCTCCCAGGCCTCGACGAAGGCGGCCTGCACGCGGCGCCGCGTCAGCGCGTCGAGCGCGCCGAACGGCTCATCGAGCAACAGCAAGGAGGGCGCCGTGACGATGGCCCGCGCGAGGCTCGCGCGCATCGCCATGCCGCCGGACAGGGTGCGGGGCAGCGCCGACGCCGCCGCAGACAGGCCCACCTCCGCGAGCGCCTGCGCCACGCGGCCGCCCTCCGGCTCGCCCCGCAACACCAGGGGCAACGCCACGTTGTCGGCGACGGTGCGCCACGGCAACAGCGTGGGCTGCTGGAACACCATGGCGCGCCCCGCCGGGTCCCCCGCGCGCACGGACCCCGCCCACGGCTGGAGCAGCCCGGCGAGCAAGCGGAGCAGGGTGCTTTTCCCACAGCCGGAGGGGCCGACGATGG
>JBEIVK010000820.1:0-1970 GCA_040373935.1 Alphaproteobacteria bacterium | reverse complement strand
GGCTGGACGCGCCCCGGCCGGCGGCGGCGGTGGCGGCGGGGCTCGCGGCGGCGGGGCTGGACGCCGGGGAGGCGGCGGCGCTGCTCGACGGGCTGGTGGCGGACGGCCTGCTGGAGCAGCGGTGACGGCGCTGCCCTTTCGCATCCTGCCGGGGGCGGACGGCCTGCGGCTGCGCACCTTCGTGTGGGGGCCGGAGGCGGGGCCGCGGGTGCTGCTGCTGCACGGCTTCCCGGAGTCGGGGCAGGCCTGGGCGCCGGTGGCGGCGCTTCTCGCGGCGCGGGGCTACGCCGTGTTCGCGCCGGACTTGCGGGGCTACGCCGGCTCGGACCGCCCGGCGGAGCGCGGGGCCTACGCGCTGCCGCGGCTGGGGGCGGACGTGGCGGCGCTGGTGGGCGCCCTGGGCGGCGTGCGGCTGCTCGCCGGGCACGACTGGGGCGGGGCGGTGGCGTGGTGGGTGGCGGCGCAGCAGCCCGGCCTCGCGCCGCAGGTCGCGGTGCTGAACTGCGCGCACCCGGCGGTGCTGCGGGAGGCGGCCTTCTCGGACCTCCAGCAGCTCCGGCGGTCGTGGTACGTGCTGGCGTTCCAGGCCCCCGGGCTGGCCGAGGCCCTGCTCGCGGCCGGCGGCTTCCGCGCGCTGAAGCAGGCCCTCGTGGGCTCGGCGCGTCCCGGCACCTTCGGCCCGGCCGAGCTGGCGGCGCTGGTGGGCGACTGGGAGCGCCCCGGCGCGTTGCGGGCGATGCTGGCCTACTACCGCGAGGCCTTCCAGGCGCCGCCGGACTGGGGCGCCGCGCCCATCCCGGGACCGTTCACGCTGCTGTGGGGCGCGCAGGACCACGTCTTCCTGCCGCGCCTCGCCGCCGAATCCCTCGCCCGCACGGCGGAGGGGCGCCTCGTGTCGTTCCCCGGCCTCACGCACTGGCTGCACCGGGAGGATCCGGCGGCGGTCGCCGCGGCCCTCGCCGCCTGCGCCGGGGCCCCCGCGTGAGCGCCCTCGTCCGCTGGGACGGCGCCTGGCTGCGCGTGGACGGCGCGCTGCGCGGCCCCCAGCCCGGCCTCGCCGCCGCCTGGGCCGCCGCCTTGCCCGCCGGGGCAGCCGCCTGCGTGGACCTGGGAGACCTCGACGTGGACGACGGCGTGGCGGTCACCTTCGTCGTGGACGCCCTGCGCGCCTTGCGCGCCCGCGGGGCCGTGACGGTGCGCGCCGCCCCGCAGATGGTGGCCCACACGCTCTACAAGGTGGGGGACTTGCGCGGGGGCGGCTTCGTGCTGGTGGCGCCCCGCGAAGACGAGGGCACGACGGCCAACTGAGGCTCAGGCGGCGGTGGGCCGGGTGATGCCCGCGCGGACGCCGGCCGTCTCGCGCAGGCGGGCGCCGGCCCAGAGCCCCGACGCGGCGGTGAGTCCTGCGACCGCAACGATGGCGACGGGCAGGCCAAAAGCATCGGCGAGCAGGCCGGCGGCGACGGCCCCGGCGGCGTAGCCGAGGTCCCGCCACAGCCGGTAGACGCCGAGGGCCGAGGCCCGCCAACCGGGGCCGGCGACGTCGCCGATGGTGGCGAGCAGGGTGGGGTAGACGGCGGCCGTGCCGAGCCCGAGCAGGACGGCGCCGGCCGCGAAGGCGCCGAAGGTGGCGCCGGCGGCGACGAGCGCGAGGCCAACGGCCTGCACGAGCATGCCGACGACGATGAGCGGCTTGCGGCCGAGGCGGTCGGAGGCGGCGCCGGTCCCGAGCTGGGCGAGGCCCCAGACGGCCGGCACGAGCGCGGTGAGCACGGCGACCTCGGCCCAGGGCAAGCCGGCGGCGGCGTAGCGCAGGGGGAACAGGCCCCAGGCGACGCCGTCGTTCAGGTTGTTGACGAAGCCCGCCTGGGTGACGGCGGAGAGGTCCCGGTCCCCCCAGGTGGTGCGGGCGAGGACGGCGCGCAGGCCGACCGGGGCGGCGGCGGCGGCGGGCGCGGCGGCGGCGGCGG
>JBEIVK010000376.1:0-4378 GCA_040373935.1 Alphaproteobacteria bacterium | reverse complement strand
CTTCGGGCTGCGGGCGGACCCGGCGGTCGCCGCGGCCCGGGCCCGCGCGCGGGCCTGACCGCGCCGAGGGGCGCCGGCAGGAGGCACGGGGGAGGCGTTGCGGAGGGGGCGCAGCCCCCTCTGCCTCCGAAAAAAGAGCCTCTCCCCGGGAGCGTCAGCGACGGAGGAGCCCGGCGCTGCTCAGACGCGGCGGCGGCGGCGAATGGCGGCCAAGGCGCCCAGCACCGGGACCATCAGCGCGGCACCCGCGGCGGCGGCGTCGTCGTTGCCTCCGCCACAACCCTCGGTGTCGACGGCGGAGAGGTCCACGCGCTCGAGGGAGGTCTCCACGGACTCGGGGTAGACCCAGATCTCGCCGAAGGCCCAGTCCTGGTTGCCATCTTCGTCTTGGACGATGACGTTGACGCTGTAGACCTCGCCGGCGCTGTCTTCGGGCAGCTCCTTCGGGGCCGTCCAGGTGATGGTCTGCAGCTCGGGGGAGGAGATGGCGGTGTGCCCGGTGGACTGCAAGTCGCTGTCCTCGGCCCAGGCGAAGGACAAGCCCTCGGAGTCGCGGTCCGTGACGAAGACCGTCATCGTGGTGGACTCGCCCACCCCGATGGCGTTGGCCGTCATGGTGATGCCGCCGACGATCACAGGGTCGAACTCGACGATCTGGCAGCCCGGCTCGTCCACCCGGCTGTTGCAGTTGTTGTCGATGCCGTCGCAGAGCTCGACCGCCGAGGGGTTGACGGTGCCGTCGCGGTCGTTGCAGTCGAGGTCCAGCTCGGCGAAGCCGTCGCCGTCGTCGTCGGAGAGCGAGGTGTTCTCGTCGACCGTGCCGTCGCAGTCGTTGTCCTTTTGGTCCGGCAGCTCCATGGCGCCCGGGTAGGTGGCCGGATCGGTGTCGTCGCAGTCGCCGTCGATGTCGGAGACGGAGTCGCCGTCGTCGTCTCCGCCGACCGTGCGCTCGTCCACGCCGCCGTCGCAGTCGTTGTCCTTGCCGTCGGAGAGCTCGGCCGCGGAGGGATAGACGGTGGCGTCGGTGTCGTCGCAGTCCACCCAGTCCCCGTCGGCCGGGTCGTCGCCCCAGCCGTCGCCGTCGTCATCGGAGTCCGGGTAGTACGAGCCCCAGAGGACCGTGGTGCTGGCGGTGGCGCGGTTCTCGGACTGGTCTGTCACGGTGACGAGCAGGGTGTCGGTGCCGATCTGGAGGAGATCCACGGGGATGCGGGCGAAGACGTGGCCGGAGGCCGTCTCCGGCGAGCAGTCGGCGACCTTGGCGTCGTTGCGCAGGGAGCGGACCTTGCAGATGAGCGTGTCGGCCGGCTGGTTCGGGTCGAACATGTCGATGTCGAGCACGAGGTCGTCTGCCGAGAGGTGGCGGTAGCCGACCGGCGGATTGTGCAGCTCGACGGTGGGAGCGATGTTCTCCGGGTCGAACCCGACATTGCCCTTGACGGTGAAGGTGACGAGCGGAGAGTCCGGGTCCGAGGTGGGGACGCGGACCTCGCAGATGGCGCCGTCGAGATCCAGGGGCTCGAAGACGAAGCCCACGAGCGTGGAGGCGCCGCCCGGCAGGGTGCCCGACTCGAAGTGGGCGAGGTCGAGGGTGAACGCGTCGTCGCAGGGCAGCTGGCCCACCTCGCAGGGAACGCAGTCGTGCGGCCCCGAGTAGTTCGCGCAGTCCGAGGCGCGGCAGACGGCCGGCTCTTCGACGCTGAGGTCCCCGTCGCCCGTGTTGGCGATCGCGCCGAAGCGCTCGATGCGCTCGCCCTTGTAGTGGTGGCCCATGTCGATGGCGCTGGGCCGCAGCACGACGTTGCCGACGCCTTGGAGCGCCTCGCCGTCGAGCTGGATCGTCCGGTGGAAGTTGTCCGGGTCCCGGTAGTAGTTGGGGACCTCGCCCTCGTCGACGGACTGCGTCACCGAGTCCACCTGGACGGCGGCGTAAAAGCGCCCGGCCTCGGTGGGGCTGAAGGCCACGGTGATGGGCAGCTCGCAGCCGGGACCGAGCAGGGTGTTCGGATCCGTGGTGCCGCCGCCGCCGCCGCCGCCGCCCCCGCCGCTGCTGCCCCCGGAGGAGCCGCCGGTGTCCGAGGAGCCGCTGCCGCCGCCGGAGGAGCCGCTGCCGGAGGAGCCGCTGCCGCCGCCGGAGGAGCCGCCGCCGGAGGAGGAGCCGCCGCCGGAGGAGCCGCCCCAGGTGTCCTTGGCGTTGGCCTCGTTGGATGCGTCTTCTTCGCCCTCCGCCGGCTCTGGGCAGACGATGGCCGTGGGCGACCAGCTCAGGGCGAACTGGGACTCCATGCCATCGGCGAGCAGCGTGATGGCCGAGATGCCCATCGGGAGGTCGCCGCTGTTGCGGACCATGACGCGGCGGTTGACCGACTCGCCGACGGCCAACGACCCGAAGGACACCGAGTCGGTGCTGAGATCGGCCGAGGGGAGCTTCTCGATGATCTTCGGCGTCTCGACGGGCCCCCCGCCGCACGCTGCGAGGAGGACCAGGACGGAAGCGGGGACCAGACGGTTCATGGGGGCCCTCGGACGGCAGTGCTCCGAGGTACGGTATCTGACGCAACCGCCCGATGTCAACGGCTGGTTGGGCGCGCTGGCAGGTCTTCGGAGCGGATCAGCGCCCATGCGCTGTGGTTGTGGATCGACTCGAAGTTCTCGACCGTCACCCACCAGTCGTGCAGACGGGCGTCTGCGTGGAGGCGTGCGGCGACGTCGCGCACAAGGTCTTCCACGAACTTCGGGTTGTCGTAGGCCTGCTCTGTGACGAACTTCTCGTCGGCGCGCTTGAGGATGGCGTACAGTTGGGCGCTGCCCTCGGCCTCGGCCGGGAGGATGAGGTCGTCCAGCCAGGCGCCGTCGGTGAGGCGGGCGGCGACCGTGACGTGACTCCGCTGGTTGTGGGCGCCGTAGTCGCTGATCTCCTTGGAGCAGGGGCAGAGGCTCGTGACGGGCACCACGATCTCGGCGTGGAGCGAGAAGCGGCCGTCGTCCCAGCGCGCAGACAGGGTGACCGCGTAGTCGAGGAGGCTCTGGAGGCCGCTGACGGGGGCCGTCTTGCGACGGAAGTAGGGCAGGCGCAAGTCGACGCGGGCGTGGGCGGCGTCGAGCCGCTGCGCGGTGTGGGCGACCAGGGACTCCAAGGAGGCCGGGTCCAGCGGGTGCTCCCAGGCGTGCAAGATCTCCAGGAAGCGGGACATGTGCGTCCCTTTCCGGTCGTGGGGAAGGTGGACCGTCATGTCCACGGCGGCCACCGAAGGCCGGGCCTCGCCGTCGCTGCCACGCAGCAAGACGGGGTGGCGAACCCCGCGGACGCCGACCTGCGCGATGTCGATGCGGCGGTCGTCGGGGGCGCCCTGCACATCGGGCATGGGGGCGTTCATGGTGGAGCGTCTCCGGGGGGCGGCGAGGACCGCCGGCCCCCCGGATGTATCCCAGCCGGGCCGGGTTGGGCCGCCGCGCCCCGGGGGGCGTGCGGCGGCCCGGGGCGAATCAGGCCTCGGAGCCGGCGTTGAGAGCCTCCTTGAGACCCTTGCCCGCGCGGAACATCGGGATGCGGCGCGCCGGGACCGGCATCGGAGAGCCGGACTTCGGGTTGTGGCCCTTGAAGGCGCGGCGCTTGGAGATGGTGAAGGTGCCGAAGTCGGAGATGGTGACCTTCTCGCCCGCCTCGAGGGCCTCCTGGATGGAGGTGACGAGGATGTTGATGTACTGGGCAGCGCGGACCTTGGGGATGTCGGCGCGCTCGGCGAGCTTCTCGGTCAGATCGGCCTTGTTCATTGGGTCTCCTGTGGGGCGGGGAGGCTGGCCCCCGCGTTGGTTGAGATGAAGATTCTTAAAGCGCCGTCTTCGGCTCACCCGACAGCGTTTTCAGCCGCCGGATGGACAGGTTGTATACGGGCAAAGGTGCGTTGTCGAGAAGGGGCCCGGGACTTTTCGTGTAAGTGAATGTCCGTGTTCCGCCAAAAGGTCCGGCGGCCCGCATGCTCGAATAATGACAATTTTCAGTATTCACCGATTGGTCTGAGCGGGCGTCCGCGGCGAAGAAGGGCTCGCCGTCGATGTTCTTGAAAGCGAGCCTCCGCGCGCGCCTGGCCGCTGGGGATCCTCCAGAAAGCACACTCGCCCCGTGTCACTTTTTCTGACTGGCTGATCGGTCACCGTGCGCCGGGCCGGAGGCTCAGAGGGCGGTGCGCGGGGCCAGACGCCACGCGCCGCGCATGGGGATGATCTGGGGGAGAACCTCGAAGCGGGCGGGCAGGGCGCCTGGGTTCTCGCCGTCGAGGTCCAGGAACACCGGCGCGGAGCCCCGGGGCGTGGCCACAAGGCAGCGGGCGCGGAAGGTGTGCGCGCCGGGCCACTGCCCGAGCGAGCCGTCGTACAG
>JBEIVK010000495.1:0-3515 GCA_040373935.1 Alphaproteobacteria bacterium | reverse complement strand
CCGGGGGCGTTGCGGGGGGCGGCGAGCCCCCCGCCCCCGGTGAAAACAAGCTCAGGAAGCCTGCTCACCCTCCGTCGCGCGCTCCTCGCCGAAGGAGGCGGCGAGCACCGGCAGGCCCATGAACCGGCCGGCCCAGCTCACGCGGCCGCGGTCTGGCCCCGCGGCCCCGGCGACGACGTGCAAGGGGAGAAGGTGCTCTTCGCGCGGATGGCAGAAGCGAGCCGACGGGGCGTCGGCCCAGGCGTCGAGGCGGGCGTCGCGGGCAGGCGCGGGCGATTCGATGGTGTCCCGCAGCCAGGTGTCGAAGGCGGCGGCGGGTGGCCCGGCGGCCGGGTTGCGGAGGGCGCGGAGGTTGTGGAAGCTGAGGCCGCTGCCGAGGATGTAGACGCCGCGGTCGCGCAGGGGGGCGAGCGCGGCGCCGATGGCGCGGTGGGCGGCCGGCGCGAGGCCGCGGACCAGGGAGAGCTGCACGACGGGCACCTCCCCGCGGGGCCAGGCGACCATCAGCGGGACGAAGGTGCCGTGGTCGAAGCCGCGGTGGGGGTCCTCGGCGTGGGGCAGGCTGGCGGCGGCGAGCAGGGCGCGCACCTCGGCGGCGAGCGCCGGGGCGCCCTCGGCGGCCCAGGAGAGCTGGTACGCGGCGGGCGGAAAGCCGAAGTAGTCGTAGAGAAGGCCGGGGCGCGGGTGGCTGCTGACGGTGGGGACGGCCTCCTCCCAGTGGGCCGTGACCAGCAACACCGCGCGCACGGCGGCGGGCGCGCGGGCAGGCACGGAGCGCAGGAAGGCGCTGAGGGCGGAGGTTTCGGCGGGATCGAGGCCGAGGTCGACGAAGGGCCAGGGGCCCCCGCCATGCGGCAGGTAGGCGACGGGGAGGCGGGCGGACACGCGGGGCTCCAACGGCGGGGCGCCGGCCCCGCGGTGCGCCTCGGATGCTCCGCCGGGGAAAAGGGTGCGCGGGTGGGCGGCGATCGCGCCGGCCTCCTCGCCGGAGACGGCGATGGAGGGCCGGTTCCCGTCGCCGTTGCGGAGGAGGTCCGTGCGGTCGCCGTCCGACGTGCCGGGCACCTCGTCGGCGAGGTCCGGGCCGGAGCCGCCGCGGCCCGCGGCGCCGTGGCAGGCGATGCGATGCGGAGAGAACCGAGCGGCCCCACCCGGGGGTGCCCCCGCGGTCGCCGGAGCCGTCGTCGGACGCGGTGTCGCCCGCGCCCGGGTCGCCCGCCGATTCGCCGCAGGCCGAGAGCGTGGCCGACCGCGTCCCGCCCCGTGGAGTCGCGGACGATCGCGGGTTTGCGCCGGGTTTTCTTGGGGCGGAGGCGGGGACACCCCGCCTCCGCAACGCCTCCACCCCGTCCTGCCGGGGGCGCGGAGGCCCGTTTAGAGCCCGGCGGCGAAGAAGAGGAAGGCCGCGCCGGCGTCCGTGCCGCCGCCGTCGTTGAGCTGCGCGGTGATCGCCACATCCGGCAGGCCGTCGCCGTCCACGTCGCCGATGCCGCGGCCGCGGCCGCGGTCCTCTGCGCCCTCGGTCCAAAGCGTCGTCCAGGCGAACTGCAGGCTCTGCGTGCCGCTGACGGGCCCGCGCACGAGGTACACCGCGCCGCCGTTGGTGGCGCCGAAGTCTGCGTAGCCCGAGCCGATCAGGAGGTCGTCGAAGCCGTCGCCGTCGATGTCGCCGGGGCCATCCACCGAGTCGCCCACGTAGTCGCCGGGCGTCCAGCCGAGCAGCTTGGCGTCGGCGGTGGCGAGCGAGGCGGAGCCGGTGACCGGGCCGCGCAGAACGTAGGCCGCGCCGGCGTTTTCGGCGCCGTCGTCGTCGTCCTGGGAGCCGACGATGAGGTCGTCCAGACCGTCGCCGTTGGTGTCGCCCGCGCCGGCGACCGACACCTGCTGCCCGATGCGCGCGCCCGCTTCTTCGCCGTAGCGCACGCCGTCCGCGAGGGCGGAGATGCTGCCGCCGCTGGTGACGGGCCCGTAGACGACGTACACCGCGCCGGCGTCCGCCCCGCCGGTGTCCACGCCGAGCGCGCCCACCACGAAGTCGTCGAAGCCGTCGCCGTCCACGTCGCCGGCAGACCAGTTGGAGGAGCCGAGGCTGTCCCCGGCGCTGGCGCCGGTGATGCGAATCCCCAGCGACGCCACGCTGCCCGAGGACGTCCACGGGCTGTTGAACAGGTAGACCGCGCCCGCATCGGTGCCCGACACGTCGTCGGCCTGGGCGCCGACGAGGAAGTCCGGCCGGCCGTCGTTGTTCATGTCGCCGGCGGGGGCGACCTCGGCGAAGACCATGTTGGCGCTGTTGCCCCACAGGCGGGCGTCGGCCGTGGACAGGTTGAGGGTGCCGCTGACCGGCCCGAGGAAGAGGTAGGCCTTGCCGGCGTTGGTGGCGCCGGTGTCGTTGTTGAGCGCCGCCACGAGGATGTCGTCGAAGCCGTCGCCGTCCACGTCGCCCACGCCCGTCACGCCGCGGCCGGCGAGATCGCCCGCCGCCTCGCCGCGCAGGGTGGCGTCGGCGAGCGTGCCGATGCGGCCGGTGAAGGTGCCCGTGAGGGGGCCGTTGACGAGGTAGGCCGCGCCAGCCTGCGCGCCGGTGCCCGGATTGTTGCGGATGGCACCGACGAGGAAGTCCTCGGCGCCGTCGCCGTTGACGTCCCCCGCGGAGGCGATGCCCGGATCCCCCTGGCCCAAGCGGTCTCCCGCGACCGCGCCCTGGATGGTGTAGTCCGCGCCGTCCACCGAGTAGCCGCCGGCCACGGTGCCGCGCGCGGCGATGCCGTCGCAGTCGTTGTCGTAGCCGTCGTCCGCCACCTCGGGCAGGCCCGGGTTCATGTCGTCGAGCGTGTCGTTGCAGTCCGCGCCGCCCCACTCGTCGCTGTCGTAGCCGTCGCTGTCTGCGTCGTAGTCGGAGCCGCCGGAGCAGTCGTCGTCGCTGCCGTCGTACCAGACCTCGGCGAGGCCCGGGCTGCGGAAGGGGTTGCCGTCGGCGCAGTCGGTGCCGCCGTAGGCCTCGGAGTCGTAGCCGTCGGCGTCGCGGTCGTAGTCGGAGTTGCCGGCGCAGTCGGCGTCCACGCCGTCGTACCAGGAGTCCGCCGCGCCGGGATAGACCGCGGCGTCGGTGTCGAGACAGTCCGTACCGCCGTAGGCCAGCGCGGTGTAGGAGTCGGCGTCGGCGTCGAAGTCGTCGCCCCCGGCGCAGTCGCCGTCCACGCCGTCGTACCAGACCTCGGTGGCGCCGGGGTTGGTGGTGGCGAGGGCGTCGTTGCAGTCCGTGCCGCCGTAGGCGGAGGAGTCGTAGGTGTCGGCGTCGGCGTCGTAGTCGGAGCCGCCGGAGCAGTCCTGGTCCACGCCGTCGTACCAGCGCTCGCGGGCGCCCGGGAAGCGGAAGCGGTTGCCGTCTGCGCAGTCGGTGCCGCCGTAGGTGACGCTGTCGAAGCCGTCGGCGTCGCGGTCGTAGTCGGAGTTTCCGGCGCAGTCGGCGTCCACGCCGTCGTACCAGTCGTCTGCGGCGCCGGGGAAGGTGG
>JBEIVK010000393.1:0-4239 GCA_040373935.1 Alphaproteobacteria bacterium | reverse complement strand
GCTGGACGGGCGCCTGGCCGGCGCCGGGCTCTCCGCGGACGGTGTTCGCGTCGCCGCGCTCGCGGGGCCGGCGCGGGCGCGCTACGGCGCCGCCGGGGCCACCGGCGACGGGCAGTTCGAGCTGAGCGGGGTCGCGGCCCCCGGGGCGTCGGCGCGGTCGTTGACGCTGGACTGGTCGGCCGCGTGGTCCGCGCGCGGGGGAGCCCAGGCCGAGGCCCGGGTCGCCGCGCGGGAGCTGGTCGTCGGGGATGGCGCCGTGCGCATCGACGCCCTCGACGGCACGGCCAGCGGCGGCACGGACGCAACCGGCGCCCTGCGCGCCGAGGCCGCCGCGACGGTGTCGGCCCTCGGCTTTGGCGGCACGGGCTACGCCGCCGAGGGCGGGCCGGTGCGCGTCCGATA
Source organism: Alphaproteobacteria bacterium (assembly GCA_040373935.1). Classification (GTDB taxonomy): domain Bacteria; phylum Myxococcota_A; class UBA796; order UBA796; family UBA2385; genus JBEIVK01. Next base: position 3,837 of record JBEIVK010000393.1, on the reverse strand, counting down.
CGCGCCGGGCCAGGTCACCGCCGCCTTCGACCTCGCCCGCGAGAACGCCCCGTTCTTCCGGGGCGACGTCCAAGGAGACCTCCTCTCCGGCGCCTGGGTCGTCGACGGCCTCGTGCTCGCGCCCACGGCCACCCACCCGCTGGTGGCCGACGGCCCGGTCCGCTTCTCGCTGGTCGATGGCGGCGTGCGCGACCTGGACCTCCGCCTCCGCAGCGACTCCGGGGTCGTCGCCGCCGCTGGCCGCTTCGTCCCCGGGGCCCCCGACGGCAGCGATCTCACCATCGACGTTCAGGATCTCGACCTCGCGGAGATCGCGAGCGTCGTCCGGCTCCTCGACGGCGCCGACGGCGCTGGCCCGCTCGACGGCGTCGCCGGGCGCGCCCGCCTCCAGCTCCGCGCGCGCGGCCGGGGCAACGCACCCGCCCTTCGCGGGTCTGCCGAGCTGCGCGGCCTCGTGCTGCCCGCGGCCCTCGGCCTCGCCGTCGAGGGCCTCGACGCCGACCTCTCGATCGACGGCGCCGTGGACGCGCCAGACCTCGGGCTGCAGCTGCGGGGGCCGTCCGGGCCGCTGTTCACCGCCGCCGCCCGCGTGCCCTTGGACCTCACGGCCGGCCGCCCGCGCTGTGGGTCCGACGCCGTCCTCTCCCTCCGCCTCGTGCCCGGGCCGCTGCCGCGCCTGTCGCGCGTCTTCCCCGGGTTCGACCTGCCCGACGGTCACGGCGGCGCGCAGGTCCGCCTCGCGGGAGACCCCTGCGACCCGGCGATCGACCTCGTCTCCGCGTGGAGCCTCCCCCTCGGCGCCAACGGCGAGCACCTGCGCGTGGACCTCGACGCCCACCGCGACGGCCCCCGACTCGTGCTCTCGGGCAGCGTCGAGGAGGGCTTTGCGCGGCGCGTCCACATCGACGGCGAGGCCGCCACCCGCCTCGGCGCCCTCGTGTCCGCGCTGGTGCAGGGCGCCCCGGGCGGGCCGGATCCCGCCGCCCTCGACACCTGGGCCGACGCGCTCACCCTGCGCATCGTGCCGCTGGGCGTCCCCGCCAGCACGCTGACGCAGTTCGCCGGTCTGCCCCCGGCGCTCGGCGGGCGCCTCGGCGGCGGCTTGCTGGTCAGCGGAAGCCCGGTGCGGCCCGTGGTCTCGGGGGCGCTCCTCTGGACCGACGGCCGCGTCGGCGCGCAGGCGCTCTCGGAGGCCCAGATCATTCTGCTGCCGGCCGAGGGCGGGTACACCCTCGACGGGCGCCTCGGGTTCGGCGGCGACGGCAACCTCACGGTCCGCGGAGCCGTGCCGCTCGTGCTGGACTTCGCATCCGCGTCCGCGGCCTCCCCGATGGACCGCCCGGGGTTGGACCTCTACTTCTCCGGGGATGGCGTCCCGCTCCGCGTCTTGGAGGGGCTCGTCCCCGAGGTGCGGGAGGCGGGCGGCCGCCTACGGGTGCGGGGCAAGGTCGGCGGCACCCTCGGCGCGCCCGACCCGCGCCTGGAGCTCTCCATCCAAGACGGCCTCTTCGACGCCGAGGGCCTCGGCCTCCGCTACGAAGAGCTCGCGGTGCAGCTCGCCGCCGTCGGAGACGTCCTCCGCATCGAGGAGGCCTCCGTCCGGGCGCTGCCGCGCTGGGGCGCCGCCGGCGCCGCCATTCAGCGCCCGCCGGGCAAGCTCAGCCTCCAAGGCTCCGTCGCCCGCAGCGGCTGGTCCCCAGACCGCGTGGATCTCCGCCTCCGCGCCCAGGACTTCTGGCTGGTCAACCGCCCCGACGTCCTCATGCGCATCGACGGCGAGATGAAGGTCGCCGGGCGCTGGCCCGCGCTCCACATCGGCGGCGACTTCGAGATGGTCGAGGGGCGGGTCGTTCTCGACGAGCGGGTCTTCGTGGCGTCCACAGACCTCGCGATCGACCCGGCCCTGCGCGTCGTCCGCGCCAGCGTCGCCGACGAGGCCCGCGTCGCCCGCAAGGAGGAGGACGCGCCGTGGGACCGCTTCGAGGTGGACCTGGGCCTGGACCTCCACCGCGGGCTCCGCCTCATCGCCGACGTCCCCCTCGACGACTCCATGGGCGAGCAGCTCACGGCGCTCTCCACGGTCCACCTCGACGCCGAGCTCGCGAGCCCCGGCCTGCGCCTGTCCGCCCGCGGGCCGCGCACCAGCATCGCCGGCACCGTCGAGCTGCCGCGCGGCGAGCTGACCCTCCTCGGCGCCAGCTTCAAGGTGGTCGAGACCCGAGAGAACACCCTGTCCTTTTTGGGTGGCGAGGCCATCGATCCCGTCCTCGACATCGCCGCTGCCCGCGAGACGAGCCGCTACGGCGCCGTCGAGGCCCGCGTCACCGGCAGCGTCTCGAAGATCGGCGTCGAGCTTGGCAGCGAGCTCTACCCCGACCAGACCGACATCCTCTCCATCCTGTTGTTCGGAAAGCCGGCCTCCGAACTCACCGACTCCGAAGGCCAGTCGGGCGCCCAGATGCTCGGCTCCGCGCTGTCGATGGTCGCCGGCTCCTCCATCAACCGGGTGCTCGGGAGCACCTTCCGCGGCAAAATCGAGATGGACGGCGACGCCTTCCGCGTCGGCAGCCCGCTCGGGGACCGCCTCTTCCTGTCCCTGGAGGTGCGCGGCACCTCCGAGGTCAACGAAAACCCCGCGCTGGTCAAGCTCGAGTGGCTCATCAGCCGTCGCCTCTACGCCGAGATGGCCACCGGCGGGGTCGGCATGAACGCCGCCGACGTCTACTGGCGCTGGCGGTTCTGAGCGCGGGCCTCGTCGAGCGGCTGGGCGCCTGCCGGGCGCGGCCCGGCACCGGGTCTCTCCGCCGGGTCGCTGCGCTCCGTGCGGCGCGGCGGGGCGCCGCTTGCACCGGCCCTGCGGGCCGCCGGCTCCGGCCCCTGGCGCGTCCGTGCGTGGCCCCTCCCGAACAGCGAAGCGGCCCACCCCCGAGAGGAGGCGGGCCGCAGGGACACCCGGCGCGGACGCGCGGGCTCAGCCCTTGGACTTGCCGGACTTGCCGCCCGACTTGCCGTCGGACTTGCCGCCCGACTTGCCATCGGACTTGGCGTCGCCTTTGGCGCCGGACTTGGAGTCGGTGCGGCTGGAGGACCCGGCCTTGCTGTCGGCCTTGCCTCCGCCCTTGCCGTCCGCCTTGCCCCCGGCCTTGCCGGCCTTGCCGTCGGCTTTGCCGCCAGCCTTCCCAGCCTTGCCGTCGGCCTTGCCCGCCTTGCCGCCGGCCTTGCCCGCCTTGCCGCCGGCCTTCCCGGCCTTGCCGCCGGCTTTGCCACCGGCCTTGCCCGCCGCGGCCTTGGACGGCTTGCGGGCGGGCAGCCCCGCCGCGGTGCGGCGGCCCTGCGCGGCCTGCTTGCGGATGGCCTTCGGATCCCCGCCCTTGGCGGCCACGTTCTTTTCGAGCTTCTCCATCACGCCCGGGTTGGACCGGGCCTGGGCGGCGAGCTCAGCGCTCACGAAGCTCTGCAGCGCGGGGTTGTCGCCCTTCGCCGCGACGAGGGTGAGCTTCTCCAGCACCCGCGCCATCGCTTCTTCGGTTTTGGCGTCCTCCGAAGCCTGCACGACCGAGTGGCTCATCTCGATGCCCATCGCCACGACGATGAAGGCCGAGAAGACCCACGCCCAGCGCGGCGGCGCCTCGCGGTCGCGTTCCATCCACACACCGAGCACACCGGCGAGACCCGCCACGACGATGCCCGCAAAAGTGACGATCAATCCGACGTCCATGGGAAACCTCGTTCAGCCGGATCAGGGGTTGGAGGGCGCGGGAGCGCCAGGAGCGGGAGCGCCGTCGGCCGGAGCCGCGGTGCCATCGGCCGGCGGGGCCGCACCGTCCGCCGCGGGGG
>JBEIVK010000889.1:0-1793 GCA_040373935.1 Alphaproteobacteria bacterium | reverse complement strand
CGCTGCGGGGGGCCGGCCGCACCTGCGGCGCCTCGACCCCGCTTGTGTGCCTGTGAAGGTGGTTTTCGCCTGAACCATGAAGAAGAACGCCGCACGGGATACGGCGCCAGGCGCAGGAGCGAGCCCATGGACACGCCGATCTGGAGCCCTTCCCCCGACGCGGCCGCCGCCACGCAGATGGCGGCCTTCCTCGCCGCGGTGGAGCACGACTGGGACGTGGAGCTGGGGGACACGGCGGCGCTGCACCGCTGGTCGGTCGAGGAGATCCCTGCCTTCTGGCTGAGCTTCCGCGATTGGGCGCAGGTGCGCGGCCGCTGGGCGGAGGCGGTGATGGCCCCGTCCAGCGCGGTGCCGTGGGTGTCCTGGTTCCCGGGGTCCACGCTGAACTACGCCGAGAACCTGCTCGCCGTCGGTGACGACGGGGATCTCGCGCTGGTGGTGCGCGACGAAGCGGGGGGCCGCGAGGAGTGGTCGCGCGGGCGGTTGCGGAGGGCGGTCGCGGCTTTTGCGCGGGCGCTGCGCGCGCGCGGCGTGGGGCCGGGGGACCGGGTGGCGGCCGTGCTGCCGAACGCCGCGGAGGCGGTGGTGGCGGCCCTGGGCGCGGCGGCGGTGGGCGCGGTGTTCACGAGCTGCTCGCCGGACTTTGGCGCGGACGGCATCCTGGACCGCTTCGGCCAGGTGGGGCCGGCGGTGCTGGTGACGGTGGGCGAGGTGCGCTTCAAGGGCAAGGTGCTGCCGCTGGGCGACAAGGTGGCGGCGGTGGTGGCGGGGCTGCCGGGGCTGCGGGCGGTGGTGGCCGTGGGCGCCGGCGTGGCGGTGCCGGGCGCGGTGGGCTGGGCGGACTTCCTGGCCGGCGGCGGCGCCGGGCCGTTGGAGGCGGCGGCCCTGCCCTTCGCGCACCCGCTGTTCGTGCTGTACAGCTCGGGCACGACGGGCAAGCCGAAGGGCATCGTGCACGGGGCGGGCGGCACGCTGCTCACCCACCTGAAGGAGCACCGGCTCCACTGCGACATCCGGCCGGGGGACCGCGTCTTCTACTACACGACCTGCGGCTGGATGATGTGGAACTGGCTGCTGAGCGCGCTGGCCAGCCGGGCCGCGCTCGTGCTTTTCGACGGCAGCCCCTTCCACCCCGGGCCGGAGGCGCTGTGGCGCATCGCGGCCGAGGAGCGCGTGACGCTGTTCGGCACCTCGGCCAAGTACGTGGACGCGCTGGCCCGCAGCGGCCACCGCCCGGTGGACCACGCCGACCTGGGCGCGCTGCGCCTCGTCACGAGCACCGGCTCGCCGCTGGCCCCGGAGGGCTTCGACTTCCTCGCCACGGCGCTCAAGCCGGAGGGCGTGGCGGTGGCGAGCATCTCGGGGGGCACCGACATCATCGGCTGTTTCGTCCTGGGGGATCCGACCCGGCCGGTGTGGCGCGGGGAGATCCAGGGGCCGGCGCTGGGCATGGCGGTGGAGGCCTTCGGCCCGGACGGCGCGGCGCTTCCCGAGGGCGAGCCGGGCGAGCTGGTCTGCACGGCGCCCTTCCCGTCGATGCCGGTCGCCTTCTGGGACGATCCGGGCGGCACCCGCTACGAGGCGGCGTACTTTGCCCGCTTTCCCGGGGTGTGGTGCCACGGCGACTGGGTGCGCCGCACGGCCCACGGCGGCTTCGTCATCACCGGGCGCTCGGACGCGACGCTGAACCCCGGCGGCGTGCGCATCGGCACGGCGGAGATCTACCGGCAAGTCGAGGCCATCCCGGAGGTGGTGGAGAGCGTGGCGGTGGGCCAGGACTGGGACAACGACGT
>JBEIVK010000865.1:0-1861 GCA_040373935.1 Alphaproteobacteria bacterium | reverse complement strand
GGCCTGGGTGGTCTCCGGCCACGCGCGGGACGTGCGCGCCGCCGCGGCCGAGCTCGCCATCGCGGCGGCCACGATGCTGGCCGGCGGGCTGTTCGGCGCCGTGCTCGTGAGCGCGCAGCCAGATGCGGTGGGGCTTTTCCTCGGCGACGACGCGCTGGCTGGCCTTCGCCGCGGCGAGGTCTGGACCGACGGCGTGGAGGCCGGGCTGGATCTCTCGGCCTTCATCGGCACCAACAACGCGGGGGTCGGCCTGCGCGCCTGGGCGGGCGGGCTGCTGCTCGGGCTGGGGAGCCTCTTCGTGCTGCTGTTCAACGGGGCGATGCTGGGCGCGGTGGTGGTGGAGGTCGCCCGTCACGGGCTCGGGCACCGCTTGCTCGACTGGGTGGCCGCCCATGGCCCCCTCGAGCTGAGCCTCATCGCCGTCTGCGGGGGCGCCGGGCTCGTGCTCGGCCGCGGCTTAGTGGACCCGCGGGGCGCCTCCCGCGCCGAGACGCTGCGGGCCGCGGCGCGGCAGAGCCTGTCCGTCGCGCTGGGCACCGTGCCGTGGTTCGCGGTGCTGGGCGTCGTGGAGGGGCTCGTCTCCCCGCGCGACGATCTCCCGCTCGCCGCGAAGGCGGGGCTCGGCGCGCTGCTGTGGCTGGTGTACGCCGCCTGGGTGGCCCGCCCGCTCCCGCCGGCGCCGTCGCGGCCGGAGTCCCCATGAGCCTCTACGGCCCCCAGCCTGGCTTCGCCGCGCTGGTCGACGCGCCCTTCGCCGTCGTGCGCGCCCACCGCGGGCCGCTGCTGCGCGTGGGCTTCGCGGCCGGCGCGCTCTGGGGGCTCCCGGCCCTGCCCGGCCAGCTCCTGCTCGCGCTGGGCGAGGGCCTCGCGGTGGTGCTGCCGCCCGAGGCCGCGGCGGTGCTGTTGCCCACGCTGCAGTTGATGGGCGGCTCGCTCAGCGCCTTGGCGAGCGGCGTCTCCTTCATCGCGCTGCTGTTTGGGAGCGTCGCGGTGCACGCCGCAGCCCGCGCGGCCCTGGACGGGCGGCCCTTGGCCGTGCGCGCCGCCTTCCGCGCGGCGCTCAACGGGCGGGCCATCGGGGTCGAGCTGATGCGGCTCGGCATCTACTTCGCCTCCTACCTGTGCTGCGGGCTGCCGCTGCTCGTGGTGCCGCTCTTCACCAGCTCGGCGCTGCCCTTGGTGCTGCGCAGCGAGATCGGCCCGTGGGAGGCCCTGAAGCGCAGCGCGTGGTTGGTCTGGCGGCAGCCCGGCCGCTGGTCCAGCGTGGGCCAGCTCGTCGCCGTCTGGCACGCCGTCGGCTTTCACCTGCTCGCCCTCTCGTCCCTGTCCTCGCTGGTGCTCGGCGCCTGGGCCGCCGTGGTGGTCCTGCGCACCGTCAGCAGCGGCGACATGCCAGACCCAGCGACCCTGTTCCCCGGCTGGCTGCAAGCCCTCGTCACGCTGCTGGGGACCGCCGGCTACGGCCTCTCCGCGGCGTACCCGGCCGTGCTGTTCACCGCCGTGTCGGACCACCTGGACGACACGGCCACCGGCCGGAGCCTCGCGGCCGCGCTGGACGCCGTGGGGGCCCCCCGTGCCTGAGCCCACCGCAGATCCCGCCCTTCTGGAGCGGGTCATCGCCGAGGAGGGCATCTCCGTGGACGCCCCCGAGGGCCCGGAGCGCTGGCTCGGCGCGCTGCTGGACTGGGCCCTCGCCCGCCTGCAAGACGCCGATCTGCCTGGGCCCAGCCCGGACGCCGTGCCAGACTGGGCGCTCACCCTGGCCTTCGGGGCGGTCTCGGCCCTGCTGCTCGGCCTCGGCGTGGCCCTGCTGCGCGCCGCGTGGCGCCTGCGCGCCCCCCGGGGACCGGCGGCCCCGGCC
>JBEIVK010000970.1:0-1605 GCA_040373935.1 Alphaproteobacteria bacterium | reverse complement strand
CGTCGCCCTCGCCGGCGGGCTCGTCGCGTGGGCGGCCCCCCGGGGAGACCGCCTGGCCCGCGCGGTCGGCGCGGCCGGCCGCCTCGGCGTCGCCGTGCCGGGCTCGGTGCTCGGCTTGGGGCTGCTCGTCGCCTTCTCGCAAGAGCTGCGGGTCATCGTGCTCGAGCGCGTCACCCTCGTCGTCGCCCTCGCCGACGGCGCCGCCCTCCTGGGCATCGCCTGGGCCCTCCGCTTCCTCCCGTTGCCGCTCGACTTGTTGGGCGCCGCCGTGCAGGGCGTCCACCCGAGCCTCGAAGAGGCCGCCCGCCTCTCCGGCGCCGGCCCGGCCCGCGCCGTCGCCGGCGTCACCCTGCCGCTCGTCGCCCGCGCGCTGGGCAGCGCGTGGCTGCTCGTCTTTGTGGGTGCCGCCTGCGAGGTCACCTTGTCCACCCTGCTCGCCGGGCCGCGCGCTCCCGTGCTCGGCACCCTCCTGTTCCAACTCCAGACCTACGCGGACCCGCGGGCCGCCTCCGTGCTCGGCGTGCTGGCCAGCGCCGTGCTGGTCGGCGCCGTCGCGCTTGGGGGGCGCCGATGAGCCTGCGCCTCCGCGGCCTCCGTCGCAGCGTCGGCGGCGTGCGCATCCTCGACGGGGTGGACCTCGACGCCGCCCCCGGCGAGGTGCTCGCGCTGCTCGGCCCCTCCGGCTCCGGCAAGACGAGCACCCTGCGCGCCCTGGCCGGGCTGGACCCGCTGGACGCCGGCACGGTCGAGATCAACGGCGTGGACCGCGCCGGAGCCCCGCCGGAGCGCCGCGGCCTCGGCATGGTCTTCCAGACCTGGGCGCTCTGGCCGCACAAGACCGCCCGCGAAAACGTCGCCTGGCCCCTGCAGCTCCGCGGGGACCGCGCGGCGCTCGCCAAGGCCGACGCCCTCCTCGACCGCGTGCAACTCGGCGGGCTCGGCGGGCGCCCGCCCCACGCCCTCAGCGGCGGCCAGCAGCAGCGCGTCGCCCTCGCCCGCGCCCTCGCGACGGACCCGCAGGTCCTCCTCCTCGACGAGCCGCTCTCCAGCCTCGACGCCGGCCTGCGCGAGCAGATGCGCGCCTTGCTCCTCGAGATCATCCGCGAGCGCCGCCTCACCACCGTCCTCGTCAGCCACGACCCGGACGAGGCCCTCGGCATGGCCGACACCATCGCCGTGCTCGAGCGCGGGCGCGTCGTGCAGGTCGGCCCGCCGGCCGATGTCTACGCGGCTCCTGCCTCCGAGGCCGCCGCCCGCCTGCTCGGCCCGCTCCTCACCGTCGACACCGCGGCCCAGGCCGGCGCCGTCACCGCCCTCGGCTGGGCCGGCGCGCACCCCGTCGATGGCCCGGTTCGCGTTGGGTTCCGCCCCGAATGGCTGGAGATCGGCGTCCCCGGCGGCGTCCCCGCCGAGGTCGTCGAGGTCGGCTTCCGCGGCGGGCGCAGCCGGGTCGTGCTCGCGTGCGCCGGTCTCCGCCTCGCGCTCGACCGCGAAGGCCCGGCCCCACCCGTCGGCGCCACCCTGCCCCTGCGCGCCACCCGCGCCTGCGTCTGGCCGCGCCCCGGCTGATGCTCCGGGCCGTGGGCGGCCGCCGGCCTGCGGCCG
>JBEIVK010000120.1:0-9024 GCA_040373935.1 Alphaproteobacteria bacterium | reverse complement strand
CAGCGCCGGCGGGACGCTGCTGCGGCCGCTGGGCACGGAGCGCCTCGCGGTGGCCGCGCGGGCCCGTGGTGGGGTGGCGCGCGGCGAGATCGAGCACCGGCTGCTCGGCCTGGGCGGGACGGACGCGCTGACGGCCCTGCCCGACGCCGCCGCGGTGGGCGAGCGCCTCGGCGTGATGAACGTGGAGCTACGCGGCTTTCCGCTGCAAGCGCGAGGGGTTCCGCTGCCGCTGGTGTGGGGGACGGACCTCCAGCTTGGCCTGGGGGCGGAGGCCGGCTGGCTGGGGGCGACCGGCAGCCGATGCCCGGGCGGGGAGGCCGTCTGCGTGCGCCACGCGGCCGCGGCGACCGCCTCGGTGACCGGCTTGGGCGACGTCTTCGGGGCGCGCCCCACGCTGTTTGGCGTGGCGGTCGGCGTGCCCTGGGCGGTGTCGGACCCGGCGCTGGGGCGGGTGGGGCGGCCACAGCTCACGGTGCGGCTGACGCTGCCGTTTTGAGGGCGGCGCCCCCCCGATGCGGGGCGGGAAGGGGGCGTTACGGGGGAAACCGGAGGTTTCCCCTGTCCCCTCTTCCAAAATCCGGAGAGTCGGCGTCAGCTCTCGATGGTGACGGTGTACGCGGTGCTGCAGGACCCGGCGGGCCAGGTGCGCGCGTAGACGCGCAGGGCCCATTCGTCCTCGTCGTCGTCGAAGAGGTCGCCGGCGTAGGTGACGCTGAGCGCGCCGCTGCCCTGGGCGCCGGACTTCTGGCGCCAGGTGCCGCCCTCGTTGAGGTACAGCTCCACGACGTACACGCCGCTGGCGGGCAGGCCGCGCACGGTGGCGCGAATGTTGACGTTGTCGATGAGGAGGTCGTCGTCGGCGTCCCAGCGGTACCAGTCCTCGTCGGTGGAGGAGTGGAGGGTGGCGCCGGCGAGGCTGATCTGCGAGCCTGTCCACAGAAAGCCGGTGTCGACCTCGCCCAAGTCGTAGTAGGCGGCGGAGCTGTCGTTGGGCTCGTGGGCGTCCCACCACGGGTCGTTGACCATGCCGTCGCAGTCGTTGTCGGTGGCGTCGCACTGCTCGGTGGCGCCGGGGTAGAGGCCGGCGTTGCCGTCGTCGCAGTCGCCGTCGTTCTCGGTGTAGCCGTCGCCGTCGTCGTCCCAGTTCAGCGGGTCCACCACCTGCAGGGTGAGGGTGTCGGAGCCGGTTTTGCCGTCGGCGTCGGTGGCGGCCAGGGTGATGACGTGCGTGCCCTCGGCGAGCGGGGTGGCGGCCGTGGTGGTGCCGGAGCTGTCGGGCGCGCCCGTGAAGAACGCGCCTTGGAGGCTGCTGCTCCAGGTGACGGCGAGGAGGTCCACGTCGGTCTCGAGGTCCCCCACGGTGCCGGAGAAGACGATGGAGTCGGTCGTCCAGTGGCGGGCGCCGTCGGACGGGGTGTCGATGCGGACGGAGGGGCGGCCGTCCTCGAGGACCTCGATGTCCACCTCATCGGTGCCGATGTTGCCGTCGTCGTCCTGGACGGAGAGGGTGACCTGGTGGGCGCCGACGGAGAGGGCCGACCAGCCTGCGTCGATGCGGCCGTCTGCCGTGGGGCTGCCCTCCCAGAAGGTGCCGTCGCGGCTGGACACGAGCGCGGCGCGCAGCGTGTCCCAGGACTGGCCGGTGTCCTCGGCCTTCCCCACGAAGCGGACCTCCTCGCCGAAGACGAACTGGTCCCCGCTGGCCGGGCCGGCGAGCAGCACGATGGGCGCGCCCGCGCCGCCGCCCCCGCCGCCCACGGTGAAGTTGACGCTGTCCTCCGCGGACTCGCCGCCAGAGTCCACGACGGACACGGTGATGACGTGCGGGCCGGCGCTGAGCCCGGTGAGCGGGAGGTAGATGTCGCCGGAGGCGTCCGGGGGGTCTTGGCCCAGCAGTCCGTCGAGGCTGGAGATGACGTTGACCTCGAGGGCCTCCGGGCCATCCTGCGCGTCGTCGGCGCGGGCGAGGAGCTCGATGAGGGCGTCGCCGGCGAAGGACTCCCCGCCAGCCGGGGAGATGACGGACACCCCGGGCGGCGAGTTGTAGACCTTGACCCCTTGCTCCGCGCAGCCGGCCAGCAGCAGGGACGTCCAGACCAGGCGGGACATGGGCACCTCGTCTCGCCACCATAGCCGGAACAACGCGCGTTTCAAGCCTGGGCGACGCGCTGCCGGCGCTTGAGGATGACGGCGAGCACCTTGGCGACGCCCTTGTAGAGGTCTTCGGGGATCATCCGGCCCTCCTTGACTTGGTGGTACAGGGCGCGGGCGAGGGCGCGGTTCTCGATCTGCGGGATGTCGTGGTGGCGCGCCTCGGCGCGGATGCGCAGCGCGAGGGCGTCGACCCCGCGGGCGACCACGACGGGGGCGGGCGCCTCCTCCTTGCGGTAGCGGAGGGCGACCGCGTAGTGCGTCGGGTTGGTGATGACGACGTCGGCCTTGCGCACGTTGGCGACGGTGCGGGCCATCGCCATCTCCATCTGGCGGCGGCGGCGCGCCGACTTGATGTGCGGGTCCCCGTCGGTGGACTTTTGCTCTTCCTTCATCTCCTCTTTGGTCATCTTCATCTGTTCGGAGAGGCGGTACCACTCGTAGGTGTAGTCCAGGACGGCGATGACGAGGGCGACCGGCAGGGCACGGCTGAGGACGAGGAAGACCATCTCTTGGAAGGCGACGAGCACGGCGCCGGGCTCTTCGCCGAGCAGCGCTGGGATGATGCCGAAGCGCTCCTCCATGGCCGACCACACCAGCCACCCGATGAGGAGGACCTTGAGCAGGCTCTTGCCAAGCTCGATGAAGGGCCGGGCGGAGAAGAACTTCTCCTTGATGGCGTTGATCGGGTTCAGGCGGTCCGGGTTGAACTTGAACGGCTCCTTGGGGAAGGCGAGCCGCTGCTGGGCCGCGCCGACGGCGGCGTTGACGAGCCAGAGCAAAAAGACCGGTGGGACCAGCGCGACGGCGATGCGCCCGAGCAGGGAGACGAGCAGCTCCACCGCGCCCTGGGCGGTCATCTCGGCGCTCTGGGGGATCGACGAGAAGAGGATGCCGAAGATGTGCTGCGTCTCGGCGCCGATGACCGGCGCCCAGCCGACCATGACGGCGGCCGAGGCGGCCAGCGCGAGGCTGGAGTTGATCTCCATCGACTTGGGGACCTGCCCCTTGTCGAGGAAGTCCTGGCGCCGTTTGGCGCTGGGTTCAAAGGATTTTTCTTGGCCTTCGTCTTCGGCCATCGCTCACCGCCCGGCCACGAGGCTGTCGATGAGGTCCTGCATCCGGCCGAAGGCCCACTCCATCTGGCCCATGTGGACCTCGAGCATGTGCGGCAGGACGAGGAACAGCGTGAGCTGCCCCGCCATCATGGTCAGCAGGATGCCCAGCGCGAAGAAGGCGTTCATCGACGGGGCGAGGCGCGTCACCACGGCGACGAAGACGTTGATGAGAAAGACGAGCACCACGATGGGCGCGGCGAGGCGGGAGCCTGCATCCACGACCACCCCCGCGACCTCAATCCAGACGCTGCCCGCGCCGAGCACATCCCAGCCCGCGCCCGGCGGCAGCCCTTGAAAGCTGAGGCCGACGGCGCGAAAGGCGGCGAGGTGGAGGTCCAGGCCCAGGAACATCGCGCTGGCGAGCAGCGTCGCGAGGAGGCCGAGCGGCCCTTGCGCCACCATCAGCGATGGGTCGAACTGGGCGGCGGCGGCGTGCCCGGTTTGCATGCCGATGATCTCGCCCGCGACCGACAGCGCGGAGAAGATGAGGCGCGCCACGAAGCCGATGGCGACTCCGAGCGCGATCTCGCTCACCATCCCGAAGACCAGCAGCCCGATGGTGGGCGGCGCGGCCGGCGGCGGCACCACCGGCGCCAGCACCGCCGTGAGCGAGAGCACCATCAGCAGCTTGACCTGGCGCGGCACCGAGCTCGTCCCCACCACCGGCAGGGACAGCACGAGGCCCGACAGCCGGCCCAGGACGAACAGGGCCCCGACGAGGGCGTCGAGGCTGGGCATTCAGCGGCCGTCGTTCTCGGCCGCCGCCGAGAAGCAGCGCTGGCCGAAGGCGACGGTCTGGTCGAGCATCCAGCCGCCGGCGATGGCCATCACGGCGAAGACCGCGATGATCTTCGGGATGAAGACCAGCGTCATCTCCTGGATTTGGGTGATGGCCTGCATCAAGCTGACGATGAAGCCGACGACGAGCGCCGCGAGGATGACGGGCCCGCTGATGATGGCGACCATGAGCAGGGACTGATGGCCCCAGGAGACGGCCTCGGGGATGTCCATGCGCGCGCCCTCAGACCGCGAAGCCGGCCGCGACCGACCGGACGAGGAGGTTCCAGCCGTCCATCAGCACGAACAGCAGCAGCTTGAACGGCAAGGAGATGATGACCGGCGGCAGCACCATCATGCCCATCGCGAGCAGCACGTTGGCGACGATGATGTCCACGACGAGAAACGGCAGGTAGATCTTGACGCCGATGATGAAGGCGGTCTTGAGCTCGGACAGCACGAACGCGCTGATGACCGCGCCGGTCGGCACGCCCTCGAGGGAGTCCGGGCGCGGGATGCGGCCGATCTCCATCACCGTCGCCAAGTCGGCGCGCCGGGTGTTGGCCAACATGAAGCTGCGCATCGGCGCCAGGCCGTTGTCGATGAAGACGGCCGTCTCGATCTCACCGGCGAGGTACGGGTCGACCGCCGTCGTCTTCACGGTGTCGAGCGTCGGCCCCATGATGAGCAGGCTCAACGCCAGCGAGAGCCCGACGAGCACCTGGTTGGGCGGCGACTGCTGGAGCCCCACCGCCTGCCGCAGCATGCTGAACACGATGATGAACCGGGTGAATGGGGTCATCACCAGCAGCAAGGCCGGCGCGAGCGTCAGCGCGGTGAGCAGAACGACGAGCCGGACGGACGTGGCGACCGGCATCTGCCGCACTTCTTCGGCGAGGGCCTCAGCCTCCGGGCCGAGCGGATCTGCCACGGCGTCCTGGGCCCAGGCCTCCGCACCGAGGCCCAGCCCCACCACGGCCGCCACGGCGGCCAGCGCCACCCCCCACCGCCACGCCGCGCGCCTCATCGGTCCCCTCCCCCTTCGCCCTGCCGGGGGCGGCCGCGCTCTGCGAGCACCTCGGCGATGAGATCTCCGCGCCGCTCCAAGGGCCGGCGCGGGTCGTCTGCGGCCTCGGTGACCTCCGCACGCCGCAGCGCGCGATCCCACCCCCCCGGGGGGCGCGCCGCCGGGGCCGCCTCGGCATCCCCCGCGGCCACCGGCCCAGCGGCATCCAGCTCGGCGACGAGGCGCGGGGCGCCACCGCCCGCCCCGAGCAGCAGACGCCGGGACTCGCCGCGGCCGTCGTCGACCTCCACGAGCAGCAACGCGCCCTCGCGGCCCAGCGCGAGCCGGGAGAGCACCCGCATGCCGGGACCGGGGACGCGCAGGCGGGCCTGCAAGCGGGCACGCCACAGAAGCAGCCCGCCGACCACCAACAGCGCGGGGACCAGGAGCCCGAGCCCCCAGGCGCCGCCCCCCGGGAGCGGCGGCGTGGACGGGGCGGAGCCCGCTGGCGGAAGCTCGCCCAGCAAGCGCTGGTATTCGACGTCGGCGGGCCCGGTCGCCGGGGCAGCCGGCGGACTGGCAGGCGCAGCCGCCGATGCAGGGCCCGAGGGCTCTGTCGCAGCGGGGGCCGGCCCCAGCGGCGGCGCGGGGTCTTGCGCGTGTGCGCGACCCCCCAGGATCACGGGGACTCCTTCGGACGCCCCACGACCTCGGTGATGCGCAAGGCGACGCGCTCGCCAACCATGACGAGCTCGCCGCGCGCGAGGACCCGGCCGCCGACCACGAGGTCCAGCGGGCGATCCATGGGCTGATCGAGCTCGAGGATGTCGTCGGTGTCGAGCGCCGCCAGCTCGCGCAGAACCATGCGGCGACGGCCGAGCTCAATGACGACATCGACCGGGATGTCGCCCAAGAAGGTGACGTCCTCGTGGCCATCCCGCTCGGCGGTGCGCGGCATCGTCTCTCCTGGGCCCGGTGCTGAACTCGGACTCGGGTGCTTAGCACGTCTCGGGGCGATCGTTCAACATGTCGCCGGATGTCACGCACCCGCTACTGCAACCCGCCTCAGGGCTTCAGCCGGGACAATACGCGAATGGAGCGCTGACCGTGCGCGTGCCCGGGCTCGCCGGTGAACGCGGGGCGGCCGTTGATCCGCAGCACCGCCTGCGCCATCGAGCCGATCGGCACGACATCTCCCGGCTCGAGCCGCTGCAAGTCCTTGACCCGCATGGACAGCCGCGTCATCTCGGCGGTGACCTCGACCTCGACGGGCATGACCCGCGCGAGATCCGTGGACCGCGCCTTGCGCGGCAACGGGACATCGCGGCCAGCCGCCACAGGACGCAGGACGGACGTCGGCACGGTGACGCAGAAGAGCCCGAACGGGTCGTCTGCAGGGCCAAAGTCATAGTTGACCGTGAACAGCTCCTCGTCGCCGCCATCCAGCTCGATGACGCGCGCGTTGCCGGGGATGCCGTCGAGGCGGATGTCGGGGCGCGGCGCGTGGGGCCAGGTGTCTCGCAAGTCCAAGGCCAAATCACGCAGGATGCGCGCCGCGATGCGGCTCTCGACCGGGCTCATGGGGCGGGAGCCGTCGGCGCCCTCGCCCGCGCCGGCGTCGTCCCCCAACATCGCACCGATGACGCGGGTCAGCAGGCTCCGCTGCAGCGCGGCGACACCGGTGGCGCCGGTCGGGTCGAAGCGCAGCAGCCCGAAGACGCCCGACTCATGGAACACCGCGTCGTTGCGAACCTCGCTGAGACGCCGCACCTCGACGCTGCCCATGCGGACCTGGAAGTCCGACGAGCTGCGATTGACCATGCGCGAGCGCATGCGCAGCAGCAGCGCTTGGAAGTACTCCTCCACCATCGGCATGGCGGAGCGGGTGTTGCGCTGGCGCTGGGCGACCAGGACCTGCGAAGGGTCGGTTCGCATGGGCGTCCCTACTGGATGACGAACTCGGTGAAGTAGACGCGATTCACCTTGGAGGGGGCCACGATGGCGTTGGCCCGCCGATGGATCTCGTCGCGAAGCTGGAGGCGGCCGTCCAGGCCCTCGAGCTGGGCGTAGGTGTAGTCGCTGGCGAGCATGAGGACGCTGTCCCGAAGCTGCGCCTCCTTGTCGGCCACGATCTTGGCGACCGCGCTGTCGCCCTCCAGGGAGATCTCCATCTGGAGAAGGCGCCCGCCAGCGGAGTCCCGCAGGTTGACCGTGAAGCGCCCGAGGCTGACCACCTCGCTGAGCGGCGCCGCAGCGCCCTCCACCCCGCCAGCGCCCCCGGCCTCCGGCGGCGCTGCACCGCCTTCAGCGGCTTCGGCCGGCGCGGCGGCCGGATCCGGTGCGGCCGGTGCGGCCGGCTTCAGGACCCAGCCCACACCGACACCGCCGCCCAGGAGCGCGAGCGCGCCGACCGCGGCGCCGACGATAAGCCCGATCGGGCGCTTTTTCTTCGCACCCTCGGGCGAGGCTGCTGCCTTCGCGTCATCCGCCATCCGATCCTCCAGTGATCTCCTGGACCTTGTACACCGCGTCGTGGGCCAGCGGCGTCTTCGCTTGAATCACAAGCTCCACGCGCCGGTCCCAACGTCCGTCGACATTGCCCTCGGGGCTTGCCGGCCGAAAGGCGCCATAACCGACCGCCTCGAGGTTCCGCCCCTCGATCCCGCCCGAGCTCTGCAACGCCACGGTGACGGAGACCGCGCGCAAGGCGGACAGCTCCCAGTTGCGGAGCGCGTCGCCGGTGGCGTCGGTGTGCCCCTCCACCCGCACGTTCACGGGCTGGCCGGCGAGGGCACCCCCCAGCTCGGAGAGCAGAGAGTAGGCCGCCGGATGAAGCTCGGTGGAGCCCGGGGCGAAGAGCACACGGTCCGACAGAGACACGCGGATCTCCGTCTGCGTGCGCGTCATCTTGACCATGTCATCCGAAACCTTGGCGGACAGCGCGTCGCGCAGCTGCGACAGCACGGGCTGCAGGTTGTCCATCGGCTGGATCTCAGCCGGCTGGTTTTGCGGCTCGGGGGTCGCGCCCAGCGCGGACGTGTTGTAGCCATCCGCGCCAAGCGCGAGGCGAATGCTGTCGAGCACCGCCTCGACGCGGCCCACCTCTTCGAAGTTGGCCATCGACATGAGCAACACGAAGAACGTGAGGAGGAGGGTCACCATGTCGGAGTAGGTGACCATCCAGAAGGGCGCGGAGGGCCCAGACGGGCCGTCGGCCGGCTTGTCGCGGCGTTTGCCCATCGCTCAGCCCGCCTCCGACAGTCGTTCGGCCGGAGGGAGCTGGGCGTTCAGGCGATCCACCAGGAAGCGGGGGCTCTCGCCCGCGAGGATCGACAGTAGGCCTTGGATGATGATGACCTTCTCGGCCACTTCTTCGCCGCTGCGCACCTTCAGCTTCTTCGCCATCGGGAGCGCGAAGACGTTGGCGATGATGGCGCCGTAGAAGGTCGTCAGAAGGGCGACCGCCATGGCGGGGCCGATGGCGGACGGGTCGTCCAGGTTTTGGAGCATCTGCACCAACCCGATGAGCGTGCCGATCATGCCCATCGCGGGCGCGAAAGCGCCGATGTCCTCCATCACCGAGGCGCCCTCTTTGTGGCGCTCGGCCATCTTGTCCACCTCGTTGTAGAGGACCTCCTCGATGGCCGACGGGTCGTGACCGTCCACGACCATCTGGATGCCCTTCTTGAGGAACTCGTCCTTCTGGCCGGAGGCCATGTCTTCGAGCACCAGAACGCCCTCGCGGCGGGCACGAGAGCTCATCTCGCGCATCAGCTGGAGGACTTGCTCGGGGGCGCGGGGCTCCGTGCGGATGGTCTTGAGCGCGACCTTGCCGGCGTTCTTGACGACGCTGACCGGGTACGCCACGAAGATGATGGTGACGGTCCCCAGGCAAACGAGCAGAACGGAGGGAGGGTCGTAGAAGGTCGAGAGCGGGCTGCCATACAGGATTGACGCAATCGTCAATACGGT
>JBEIVK010000028.1:0-14795 GCA_040373935.1 Alphaproteobacteria bacterium | reverse complement strand
GCCCGCGGGGACGAGCGCGCCGAGGCGGGCGTAGATGGCGTCCTGGAGGGCGTCGAGACCGACGCCAGTGGGTGCGGAGACGGCGAGGAGGCCGGGCGGGGCGGCGGCGCCGGGCGGCGCGCGGTCGGCCCGGGAGAGGATGGGGAGGTCGGCGGGGCCGTCGGGCGGGAGGGGCGTGGGGAGGGGCGCGTCGGCGGGGAGGAGGTGGACGCGGAGGTCGGCGACGGCGGCGAGGCGGGCGCCCAGCGCGACGCCGCGGGCCTCGACCGGGTCTGCGGTGGGGCGGAGGCCGGCGGTGTCGATGAGGGTGATGGCGAGGCCGCGGAGGCGCCAGGGCAGCTCGACGGCGTCGCGGGTGGTGCCGGGGGCGGCGTCGACGAGCAGGCGGTCTTCGCCGCGCAGGGCGTTGATGAGCGTGCTTTTGCCGGCGTTGGGCGGGCCGATGAGGGCGACGCGGGCGCCCTCGATGCGGAGGCGGGCGGCGGACCAGCCAGCGGCGGCGGACGAGGCGGCGGCGGCGAGGGCGTCGAGGCGGGCAGCGAGGGCGGCCTCGGGCACGATCTGGCCGGCCTCCTCGGGGTGATCGAGCGAGAGCTCGAGGGCGGCGGCGACGTCGAGCAGGCCCTCGCGCAGCGCGTGGGGCAGGGCGGTGGGCGGAGCGCCGGCGACGCGGAGGCCGTCGACCGAGGTGGCGGCGTGGCGGGCGGCGAGCGCCTCGACGCCCAGCAGACCGAGGCGGCCGCGCAGCACCGCCTGGCGGGCGAAGGCCCCGGGCGCGGCGGGGGTGGCGCCGGCGCGGGTGAGCAGGTCGACCACATGGCCGAGCAGCACGGGGTTGCCGGTGAGGGACAGCTCGGCGAGGTCTTCGCCGGTGGGGCTGCGCGCGGCCGGAAACAGCGTGAGCAGGCCGCGATCGAGAGGCGCGCCGTCGGCGTCGCGCACGGTGCGGAGGCGCACGGCGCGCGGCGGCGGCAGGGGGCCCGGGCACACGGCGCCGATGAGGGCGAAGGCGTCCGGGCCAGAGAGGCGCACGATGCCGAGCGCCCCGGGCCCCCACGGCGTGGCGACCGCGACGAGGGTGGGGGCGCCGGGCATGGCTCAGTCGGCGGCGGGGGCCGCGCCGCCGGTGGGGCGGATGACGACGATCTTGGTGGGGCCGTCGCCCTCGGACTCGGAGCGGATGCCGTCCATGTCTTGCAGCTCGAGGTGTACGGCGCGGCGCTCGAAGCTGTTGAGCGGGCGGCGGAAGCGGACCTCCTCGCCGGAGCGAAGGGCGTCGGCGGCGAGCTTGCGGGCCAGCGAGCGGAGCTTGTCGATGTCGACCTCGGAGCGACGGTCCCCGCCGCGGTCGTCCCCGCCGCGGTCCCGGCGGTCCCGGCGCTCGCCGCGGTCCCCGCGATCGCCGCGGTCTCCGCGATCGCCGCGGTCCCGGCGGCCCTCGAAGCGGCGCTCACCGCGGTCGTCGTCGCGGCGCTCCCGGCGCTCACCGCGGTCGTCGTCGCGGCGCTCCCGGCGCTCGCCGCGCTCGCCCCCCTCGACGGCGAGGTCGATCGACCAATCGGCGTGGGGGGTGCCGTCCATCACGCGCTCGAGCAGATGGCGGATGGCCGCGAGGTTGCTGCCCTGCCGACCGACGAGGTGCGCGGCGCGCGGGCTGTCGATGCGGACGCGGGCCTGCCGGCCCTCGACCCCGACCAGCGTGACCTTGGCCTCGACCTCCATGTGGCCGAACAACCCGGTGAGCCACTCGACGGCAGCGCGGGCTCCGGCGTCGTCCTGGGCGGCGCGGGCGCGCGCGATGATCTTCACGGTGTCGACGGCGCGGACGCGGCCATCCGCCGTGCGGAAGTGGCTCATGTCGAGCTTGTGCTCGACGCGGGAGGGCTCGACGCCCAGAAGGTTCGCGGCGATGACGACGGCTTCGGCGACGTTGGCGCCTTCGGCGGTGACGGTGGCGGGGGTGTCCATGGGGTCTCCTGTGGCGCTAGGCCGGCAGATGGGGAGCGACGCCGTACTTGCGCTTGATCAACCACTGCTGCGCGATGGTGAGCAGCATGTTGACACAGAAGTAGACGACGAGGCCGCTCGGGAAGCTGAACATGAAGGCGGCGAAGATGAAGGGCATGAGCTTCAACATCTTCTGCTGGGCCGGATCCAGGGAGGCAGTGGGCATGAAGCTCTGCTGCCACACCATCAACAAGGTGTAGACCACAGGGATGACGCCGTACGGGTCGGCGGTCGTGAGGTCTCGCAGGTACAGGAAGCGGGCGCCGTAGAGCTCGGTGCTGTACAACATGACGTTGTAGAGGGCGATCCAGACGGGGAACTGCACGAGCGTCGGCAAGCAGCCGCCCATCGGGCTGACGCCGGCCTCGCTGAACAGCTTCATCGTCTCCTGGGCCTGCATCTGCTGATTGTCGGCGTACTTTTCGCGCAGCTCCGCGAGGCGGGGCTGGATGGTCTGCATCTTCTGGCCGCTCATGAACGCGCGCTGCGTGAGCGGGAAGAAGATGACCTTGACGAGCAGGGTCAGCAGCACGATGGCTGCGCCCCAGTTGCCCACGCCGGCGTAGAAGATCTTGAGCGTGAACAGCAGCATCCGGGCGAAGAACCCGAACCAGCCGTACTCGACGGCCTCCGCAAAGCTGGGGGAGATGGGCTCCAGCCGATCGAGCAGCATCGGCCCGGTGTACGAGACGAAGCGCAGCTCGCGCACCTCGCCCGGCGCCAGCGGCCCGCCGACGGCGAAGGTCCCCACCCGGCCGGAGGGGAGATCGTCCACCACGACGCTGCCGAAGCTGCTGCCGGCCTCGGGCAACAAGGCGGCGAGGAAGTAGCGGTCCCCCAGGCCAAACCAGGAGGGCGGGTCCTCCCAGGTGACGACCTCGGCCCCAGCGACGTCGTCCAGCTCCATCACGTGCTCGACGCCGTCGTCCACGTAGGCGACCGGGCGGGGGTGGTCCAGGAACTGGCCCGCCTCGCCGCCCAGCGTGTCGGCCACGCCGACCCAGGTGGTGGGAAACGAGGTCGTGCCCTTGTTTTCGAGGCGAACCGTGACCGCGAGCGTGCCGTCGTGGGGGCCGGCCGCGTAGGACTTCGTGATGACGAGGCCGTCGGGACGCACGCGCTGCGCCACGGGGAGCCCGCCCGCGCCGGTGCTGAGGGCGTAGCTGCCGACCGTGGGGCTGGCGCCGCCGTCGTCGTCGAGGGGGCCGGCGCCGGCGAGCACGAGGGCGCCCGCGTCCGAGAGCACGGGCCGGGGCGCCTCACCGCCGGAGAAGGGAACCCAGTCGCCCTCTGCGCCGTCGAGCAGCCACGTCCAGAAGGGCGTGGACACGACGCGGCTCTGGTAGCCGTCGGCGATGAGGGCCGTGGGCGTGCCCGACACGCTCCGCACGACGCCGTGGAACCCCGCCCCGGTGAAGGGCGCATCGGCCAACGGCAAGGCGGCGACGGGGGCGGAGGGAGCAGCAGCAGCCGGGACCGCGGCGGCGACGGGCCCCACCGCGGGGGCGGCGCCCGGGCCAGCCGCCGGGGCAGACGCGGGGGCGGGCTCGACGGGCGGCGGCGGCGGGGACAGGACCTGCCACACCATCACGACCGCGAGGCTCAGGCCGATCGCGAGGAGGGTGCGGCGATCTTGGGAGGAATCAGCCACGGGGAACGTCTCCGAAGGGCGCGACCGGCGCGGCGGCCGGCCGGGGCGCGGGCGGGGGCACCGGGTCGTGGCCGCCCGGGCAAAGGGGCGAGCAGCGCGCGATGCGGTGCGCGGCGAGCCAGCCGCCGCGCAGCGGGCCGTGCAGACGCAGCGCCTCGATGGCGTACTGGCTGCACGACGGGGTGAAGCGACAGACCGGCGGCAACAGCGGCGAGAGGAGGCCCTGGTAGCCGCGGACCGTCCAGATGAGGGGGTCGGAGGGCCTCATCGGGCGGGACGCCGACGGGCGCGCTGCAGGGCGGCCCGGACCTCAGCGCGCACACCGGCTGCGCCCGCTGTGGCCGCGGAGGGATGGGCGATGAACACCACGTCGAGCGGGGCCGCGAACGCCGCGCGCTCGTGGCGGATGGCCTCGCGGAGCCAGCGCTTCACGCGGTTGCGCACGACGGCGCCGCCCACCTTGCGGCTGACGGCAAGCCCAAAACGCGCCCAGGCGCACCCGCCCGGCGCCACCACCACGAGGATGTGGGCGCCCCGAATGCGCTGACCACCGCCCTGCACCTGCCGGAAGTCGGCCGACCGGCGCAGCCGCGCCGCGCGCGGCAGGCGAAGACCGAAGCCCCGAGGCCCGCCCGAGCGCGCAGCCGCGCCCACGGGCTCCCCGCCCGGACCTGCGCCGCGCGGAACGTCGCGTGCCCCGCCCGGCCGCACGGATGTCAGGAGTGCTTGGTGGCGATCGTCGGGACGAGCCGCTTCCGGCCCTTGGCCCGACGACGACGGATGACGTTGCGGCCGCCCGGGGTGGACATGCGGGCGCGGAAGCCGTGGGTGCGCTTCCGCTTGATGTTGGAGGGCTGATAGGTGCGCTTCACGGGAGACTCCGAAGCTCTGGTGCCGGGCGATGCGCCCCGAGGGGCCGCCGGGCAGTGGGCCTTGCGCCCTATTCTGGGACGCGCCCGGGGTCAAGGTCGGCGGGGGCGTGCAGGCCGCCTCGGGGCCTCGACGGGCCGGCGCTTGTCCACAAGCCTATCCCCCGCTGTGGATCGCCGAGGATCCCCACCGGCGGCCGATCCGATCCCGGGGGCTCGCGGGCGGCCGTTCCGTCGGGAATCCGCTGCGCACCGCGGGCCGTCCACCCGGTTGTCCGCAAGTTGTCCACAGGCTGTCGATGGGCGATCGCCCCTCCGGTCCCAACGGGCAAAGCACCTGTTTCGCGAAACCCCTCCCCGCCGGCGGGGCGGTGGGGTACCGGGTCGGTCCGCAGCCCCGGAGCCCCAATGCACGACCTCGCCGCGATCTGGAAGAACGCGGAGGCCAGCCTGTCTGGCCGCCATGGCCCCACGGCGGTCGAGGTGTGGCTGACGCCGTGCCGTCTCGTGTCGGTCGAGGCGGGCGTGGCGACCATCGCCTGCCCGCACCGGTTCCACCACGACTGGGTGCGCGAGAACTACCACGACGACCTCTTGCGCGTGCTGCAGGCGCTCACCGGGCAGGGGCTCTCGCTGGACTATGTCTTCGACGAGGCGCCGACGCCCCTCTCCGCGGCGGCCTCGGCCCGGCCATCCGGCCCCGAGCGCGGCTCGCCCCCGGCGGAGGCGGTCCCGGCCGAGCGCCCCGTCCCGCCGCTGCCCCAGCCGCTGCGCGCCACCGAGCCCGTGGAGCCCACCACGTTGGGCGGCATCTCGCTCAACCCCTCCAAGACCTTCGAGAGCTTCGTCGTCGGCGCGGGCAACCAGCTCGCGTTCTCGGCGGCGACCGCGGTGGCCGAAGAGCTGGGCGTGGACAGCTACAACCCGCTGTTCATCTACGGGGCGACGGGCCTCGGCAAGACCCATCTCCTGCACGGGATCGCCAACGCGGCCCGCCGGCGGGACCCGGCGCTGCGCGTGCTCTACGTGACGGCCGAGCAGTTCACCAACGACTTCATCGAGGCCACCCGCAGCCGCCAGTTCCAAGCCTTCCGCGAGCGCTACCGCAACTGGCCGCAGCTCCTGCTCATCGACGACATCCAGTTCCTGTCTGGCAAAGACCGCACCCAAGAAGAGCTGTTCCACACGTTCGAGTCCCTGCGCGGCGCCCGCAGCCAGATCGCCTTCACCGCCGACGAGCTGCCCGCCCGCATCCATCACCTCGAGCCTCGCCTGCGCACGCGCTTCGAGAGCGGGATGCTGGTCGACGTGATGCCGCCGGACCACGCGATGCTGGAGGCGATGATCAAGCAGCGGTTGAGCGCTTCCAACCACACGATCGAGCCGGCGGCCATCGACTGGATCACCCAGCGCATCCGCAACAGCGTGCGCGAGCTGGAGGGCGCGCTCAACCGCCTCACCCTCGCCCGGCCCGGCGGCGGCTACCTCACGCTCGACCAGGTCCGCGCCGCGCTGGGCGCGCTGCTCACCGACACGCGGCCGGCGCCCACGGTGCAGGCCATCATCGAGTGCACCGCACAGCTCAACAGCATCAAGACCTCCGAGCTGCTCGGCCCCAGCAAGAAGAAGCACATCGCCCGCGCGCGCTTGATGGCCTACTACCTTGCCCGGGAGCTCACGGGGCACAGCTTCCCGGAGCTGGCGCGCGCGTTTGACCGCGACCACAGCACCATCCAGTCCGGCGTCGACAAGATCGCCGAGTCCCTCGCCAACAAGGACCCGGACACCATCAACATCCTGGAGAACATCCGCCGCGCCTTGCCGAACGGATGAGCCCCCGCACGCCTCCCGGCCCCCGCGCGCCCCGCCCTCCCGCGGGGCGTCGTGTTTCCGGCCTGCCGCCCGCGCCTCCGACCGGGGGACAAGCCTGGGGATAAGTCGCGGAGCACGCAGCGGACACCTTGGGGGCCGCGTGGGGACGGCGGGGGACAACCGGAGACGGCACGCGCGGGTCCCCCGCCATCCTCCAGCCCATGCCCCGCTCCATCCCGTCGCTGCTCCCAAGGGTGAGCCTCGTATTCAGAGCCTTTAAAGCCGTTAATGACGGTTATACCCTTCATCCCCAGCCCCTACGAGTGACGACGACGATCTAGACAAGGAATCCAGATCCCCTTCTCGTCTCCCTCTTGATCGCGGATCGGATTAGCAGGCAGCGCCATCCCTCCGCCCGCGCCCGCCCGGGCCGGCCCACCGTTCGCCTTCCGGGGTCGCTTCCATGGACCTGCACATCACCCGCGACCAGCTCACCGTCGGCCTCGCCCGCGTGCAGGGCATCGTCGAGAAGCGCGCCACCCACCCGCAGTTGGAGCACGCGTTCCTGCAGGCCCAGGGCAACCAGCTGCGCATCGTCGCCACCGACTCCACCATCCAGCTCACGGCCGACTACGAGGCGCGGGTGGACGCCGAGGGCATCGCGTCCACCTCGGCGGCGGTGTTCTTCCAGGTGCTCAAGTCGCTGGCGGCCCCCGTGGTGCGCCTGCGGACGGTGGGCAACAAGATCAAGGTCACGGCCGGCAGCGCCGAGTTCAATCTGAACACGCTGCCCGCCGAGGACTTCCCCCACATGCCGAAGGTGACGTCCAAGGCGTCCTTGTCGGTGTCAGGCGGCGCATTCAAGCGGATGATCGAGGAGACCGCCTTCTGCATCTCCAAGGACGACAACCGCTACGGCCTCAACGGCGCCCACCTCGAGGAGACGCACGGGGCGAGCGGGGATCCGCGCTTGCGCCTCGTCACCACGGACGGCAGCCGCCTCGCCTGGTCCGAGACGCCCTTCGAAGGCGTCTTCGCGATGGGCGCGCGCATGCTCCTGCCCCGCAAGGTGCTCCAGGAGATGAAGAAGCTCATCGAGAAGGACGACGACGTCTGGCAGGTGGGCTTCGGAGACCGCGCCGCCATCTTCACGGGCCCGGGGCTCAGCTTCCAAAGCCGCCTGATGGACGGCGACTTCCCGGACTACCGGCAGGTCGTGCCGGCCGCGTTCCGGCGCCGGCTCGAAGTGGAGCGGGACGCCTTCAGCGCCGCGCTGCGCCGCACCAGCATCATGGCCTCGGACCGCAACCGCTCCGTCCGCTTCTCCTTTGAGCCGGGGCGCCTGGTCGTCTCCGCACAGAACCTGGACGCCGGCGACGCGCGCGAGGAGATCCCCGCCGAGCTGTCGGGAGAGCCCATCCAGACGGGCTTCAACGTTGCGTACTTCCAGGATGTGCTCGGCGCCACCCGCAGCGACCGCGTTCGGCTCGAGCTGTCCGAGCCGTTGGATCCGTGCATCCTGCGCTTGCCGGACCGCGACGACTGCCTCTTCGTCGTCATGCCGATGCGCCTCGACTGAGGCGGCCGCGTGCGCCTGCTCGCCCTGCGCGCGCGGGACTGGCGCAACGTCGCCGCCGCGTCGGTGGAGTGTGACGCCCGCTTCGTCGTGCTCGCTGGTGAAAACGCCCAAGGGAAGACAAATCTCCTTGAGGGGGTGTGGACGCTGGCGACCCTGCGCAGCTTCCGGGAGAGCCGGCCGCGGCGCTTGGTGCGGGAGGGGGCTGACGCGGCGTCCTTGGGGGCGACCGTGCGCGGAGACGCCGGCACGCGGGCGCTCGGCTGGTCCTTGCAGGCGGACGGCGCGCGGGCGCTGCGGGTGGATGAGCGGCCCGCGCGTGGCTTGGACGAGTGGTTCGGCCTGCTGCGGGCCGTGCTGTTCTGCCCGGAGCACCTCGACATCGTGCGGGGCGACCCGGTGGCCCGGCGCTCGTTCGTGGACCGCGCGGCCTTCACCGCGAGCCCCTCCCATCTCGCCCTTGTGCGAGACTACAAGCGCGTGGTGGACCAGAAAGCCGCCTTGCTGCGCAGCGCTCCGGCGGACCGCGCCTCCCGTGCCGCCTGGGACGCCCACCTCATCCGGCTTGGCGCGTTGCTGTCCCAGCGCCGTCTCCGCATCCTCGACGACCTCCGCGGTCCCTTCGCCGAGATGCACGCCGCCATCGCTGGTCCGGAGCCCGTGGCGCTGGGCCTCTCGGGGGTCGGCGCCGCCGCCGCGGATGGGCTCGCTGCCGCCGAGGCCGCCATCGCCGAGGCGCTGGACCGCGCGGCCGCCGAAGAGTCTCGCCGCCGCATGGTCCTCTGCGGGCCCCACCGCGACGACCTCGTCCTCACGGTGGACGGGCGCCCGGCGCGGGCGTTCGCCAGTCAGGGCCAGGCGCGCAGCCTCGTGCTCGCGCTCAAGCTGGCCGAGCTGGAGGCCGCCCGCCGCCGGGGGGAGGCGCCGCTGTTCCTGCTGGACGACCTGACGAGCGAGCTGGACGCGCGGCGGATGCGGCGCCTCGTGGCGTTGCTGGCCGAGCTTCCCAACCAGGTCTGGATCACCACGACCGACCCGGGCTGGCTCGGGCCGCTGCCCGGGGGAGATGCGCGGATTCTTCGGGTGGAGGCTGGTTCCGTGCGGGCGTCCCCCTCCGTGGACGAGGGGCCCCCGCCCGGTTAAGCGGCGATGTTGCGCGGGCCCTTCGGCTCGCCCGGTCCAGAGGCGCCATGGAGCCGCAGGAACAGTCTGCCCCCGCGGGCGGCGGGTCCACCTACACCGCTTCGAGCATCACCGTGCTCGAAGGGCTCGATGCCGTCCGCAAGCGCCCGGCGATGTACATCGGCAGCACGGGCGTGCGCGGTCTGCACCATCTCGTTTGGGAGGTGGTGGACAACAGCATCGACGAGGCGCTGGCCGGCCACTGCCACGCCATCGAGGTCGAGGTCCACGCCGACGGCTCTCTCTCCGTGCGCGACGACGGCCGCGGCATCCCCGTGGATCCGCACCCCCTCGACGGCCGCCCCGCCTGTGAGGTCGCGCTCACGGTGCTGCACGCCGGCGGCAAGTTCGACAAGGGCAGCTACCAGGTCTCGGGCGGCCTGCACGGCGTCGGCGTCTCCTGCGTCAACGCGCTCTCCACCTGGCTTCGCCTCGATGTCTGGCGGGACGGCTTCCACTGGCAGCACGGCTTCGCGCGCGGCGCCGCCACGCAGTCTCTCGCCAAGCTCGAGCCCACCGCCCAGCGCGGCACCCGCGTTCACTTCCAGCCGGACCCGGAGATCTTCACCGAGACGGTGGACTTCGTGCTCGACACGCTGCGCCGCCGCATCCAGGAGCTCGCCTTCCTCAACCCGGGCGTGTCCATCACGCTCACGGACCACCGGGTCGATTCCAGCGAGGTCTTCCACTACGAAGGCGGCATTCGCAGCTTCGTCGCCCACCTCAACCAGGGCAAGTCCCCGCTGCACCCCGACGTGCTCTACGTCGACGGCGCGCGGGATGGCGTGATGGTGGAGGTCGCGCTCCAGTGGACGAGCGCCTACACCGAAAACACGCTCTCCTTCGTCAACAACATCAACACGCCCGAGGGCGGCACCCACCTCTCCGGGCTCAAGGCCGCGCTCACCCGCTCGGTCAACACCTACGCCGCGGCCAAGGGCCTGCTCAAGACGGCCAAGGGCGAGCAGGTCGGCGGGGACGACGTGCGCGAAGGCCTCACGGCGGTCATCTCCGTGAAGGTCCCCGAGCCGCAGTTCGAGGGCCAGACGAAGGCCAAGCTCGGCAACAGCGAGGTGAAGGGCCTCGTGGAGAGCCTCGTCGCCGAGAAGCTCGCCATCGTGCTGGAGGAGGGCCCGTCCCTCGCCCGCACCATCATCGGCAAGGCCTTGGAGGCCGCCCGCGCCCGCGAGGCCGCCCGCAAGGCGCGAGACCTCGCACGGCGCAAGAGCGCGCTCGAAGGTGCAGATCTTCCCGGCAAGCTGGCCGATTGCCAGGAGCGGGACCCGTCGCTTTGCGAGCTCTACCTGGTCGAGGGAGACTCCGCCGGCGGCTCGGCCAAGCAGGGCCGGGACCGCAAGACCCAGGCCATCCTGCCCTTGCGCGGGAAGATCCTCAACGTCGAGAAGGCGCGCTTCGACCAAATGCTGTCCAACGAGGAGATCCGCACGATGATCTCCGCGCTGGGCACCGGGGTCGGCGAGGAGTTCGACAAGGACAAGCTCCGCTATCACCGCATCATCATCATGACGGACGCCGACGTCGACGGCAGCCACATCCGGACGCTGCTGCTGACGTTCTTCTTCCGGCAGATACGCGGGCTGCTGGAGGGCGGGCACCTCTACATCGCCCAGCCGCCGCTCTACAAGGTCAAGAAGGGCCGCCACGAGCAGTACCTGAAGGACGACGACGCGCTGCAGCGCTTCTTGCTGGACATGGGGCTCAAGGCCTTCGCCCAGCGCTTGCCCACCGGGGCTGGCATCCCGGCCGAGTCGCTGCCGGCGGCGCTCGAAAAGGCGCGTCGCTACGCGGATCTGCTCGGGCAGCAGGAGGCTCGCCGCCGGGTCGTCGCGGACGCGGTGGACGCGTGGCTCGGGCTCGGCGGGCACCGGCGCCCCCTCGACAGCGCGGAGGCCGCCCGCGCGGCGCTCGACACGCTGCGCGCCCGCCTCGTCACCCTCGCTCCGGACCTCCACCTCTCCCGCGCCGAGGTCGTGTCGGACGGCGCGCGCTTCGCGCTGGAGCTCACCACCCTCCGCAACGGCGAAGAGCGGGTGACCCGCCTGCGTGGCCTCTCCGAGGACGAGTCGGCCTCCGCCCTGCTGCGCCTCGCCGACGAGCTCACCGCCGCGTTGCCGCTGCCCTTCCCGATGGGCGACGGCGAGGAGCCTGTGCCGTCCTGGCGTCTCCTGCTCGAGCGCGTGCTCGATCAGGCGCGCAAGGGCTACGAGGTCCAGCGCTACAAGGGTCTCGGCGAAATGAACCCGGAGCAGCTCTGGGAGACCACGATGGACCCGTCGGTGCGCACGCTCCTGCAGGTGCGCATGGACGACTTCGCCCCGGCAGACCACATGTTCTCCCTGTTGATGGGAGATGCGGTGGAGCCGCGCCGCGCGTTCATCCAAGACAACGCTCTGTCGGTGCGCAACCTCGACATCTGAGCCCGCGTCCGGGGTGGCCCGGTGGCCCGCGCACGCTTAGGCTCGCCAGCCCGGGGGCCCGCGCGTGAACGTCACCCACCTGCTCCAGAGCCGGCTCCTGCTCGTGACGGGCAAGGGCGGCACCGGCAAGACGACGCTGTCGGCGGCGCTGGCCCGACTGCTGGCAGACCGCGGGAAGCGCGTCTGCATCGTGGAGATCGACAGCTATCGCCCGGCGCTCACCGCCCCGCTCGGCGTCGTGCCCGGCTACCACCCCGTGTCCGCCGGGCCGCGCCTCGACGCCTGCAACATCGTCTGGCGCGACGCCCTGATGGAGTGGCTGGCCGACACCGTGCCTGCCGAGCGGGTGGTGCGCGCGCTGCTCACCAACAAGGTCGTGCAGCCCTTCTTGGAGGCCACGCCCGGCCTGCGCGAGACGGTCGTGCTCTCCAAGGTGCTCAAGCTGGTGGACGCCTACGACGTCGTCGTCGTGGACATGCCCGCCAGCGGCCACACCATCAGCCTGCTCGGCGTGCCGCGGGTCGCCGTGTCGCTGATGCGCACGGGCCCCATCCGCGAGCGCGCCCTCGCCATCCTCGACCGCCTGCACCGCCCCGACACCGCGCTGGTCATCGTCGCCCTGCCCGAAGAGATGGTGGTCAACGAGGCGGTGGAGCTGTGGGAGCGGCTGCAGAAGGAGGTCCCCGGGCTGCGCGCGCCGCTGGTCGCCCTCAACCGCGCCGCGCCGCCGTCCCTCTCGGCGGACGAGACGGCCCTGCTCGCGCGCCTCGCCGCCGCCACCCCGGACACCGCCACCCCCGCCGGCGAGCTGGTGCTGGCGGGCCGCTGGGAGGCCGGTCTCGAGGCCTCCACCGCGGACGCGCTCGCCCGGCTGGAGGCGGCTTTTGGCGCCCCGCCCGTCTCCTTCGCCCGGCTCGGCGCCCTCGGTGGCTTCGAGGGGGGCCCCGGCCGCATCGTGCAGCAGCTCGCCGCCGCGCTGGCCCGCCAAGAGCTCGCGGAGCGCAGCGCATGAGCCTCGCCCCTCTGCTGCAGAGCAAGTCCCTCATCATCTGCGTCGGCTCTGGCGGCGTCGGCAAGACGACGACGGCCGCGGCGCTCGCGTTGCGCGCGGCGGTGCTGGGCCGCAAAGCCCTCGTCCTCACGATCGACCCGGCGCGCCGCCTCGCCAATTCGCTCGGGCTCAAGCGCTTCGGCAACGACGAGACGCGCATCGACCTCTCCCACCTGCCCGACGCGAAGGGCGAGCTGTGGGCGATGATGCTCGACCAACAAAAGACCTTCGACGACCTGATCTCCCGCCTCTCCCCCGACGAGTCGCGGCGCCAGGGCATCCTCAACAACAAGGTCTACCGGGCGACGGCCGACAACATCTCCGGGTCCCAGGACTACATGGCCACGGAGAAGCTCTACGACGTCGTGCTCTCCCGCCGCTACGACCTCGTGGTGCTCGACACCCCGCCCGTCAAGAACGCCCTCGACTTCCTGGAGGCGCCGGGCCGCCTCGCCCGCTTCCTCGACCAGCGGGTCATGAAGTGGTTCCTGGAGCCCTACGACGAGTCCCGGGTCTTCGGCCGCCTGCTCATGGGCACCTCGGCGGTCGTCTTCCGGCTGCTCGGGTTCGTGTTCGGCAAGGAGTTCCTGACGGACCTCTCCGAGTACTTCCACCAGTTCCGAGACCTCTACGACGGCTTCCGCGAGCGCCACGAGGCCGTGCTCAAGCTGTTCCACAGCCCCGCCACGGCCTTCCTCGTCGTGGGCGCCCCAAACGAGCCCTCGCTTGAGGTGGCCGGCTTTTTCCTCGACGAGCTCCACCAGCGCGGCATGGGCGGGGCTGGCGTCGTCGTCAACCAGCGGCACCGCGTCTCCGGCGCCCCGCTCGATCCGAAGGTCCTCCTCGGCGAGGCCGCCGCCGGGGCCGCCGCAGACCTGCCCCCGCCCACCGCCGCCCGCCTGCTCGCCCGGCTCGGCGCCGCCCACCGCCGCCTGCGCGAGCTCTCCGCCGCCGAGTCCATCCTGGTCGACGGCCTCCGCCCGCACCTGCGCCCGGGCCAGTCCGTGTGGTCGGTCCCCCGCTTCGAGGCCGATGTCCACGACCTCGCCGCCCTGGACCGCATCGGCGCCTTCCTCTGCGCCCCGCCCGAGCGCGTCATCGGCCGGGGCTGACGCTTCCCTTCCCCGGGGCTTGACGCCGCCCCGCCCCGGGGGCAGCTTGTGATCCGGCCGCGCGCCCCCGCCGGCCTCACGGAGCCCACCGTGCGCTTCTCGCCCGCCGTCCCTGCCCTCCTCGCCGCCGCCGCGCTCACCGCGGGCGAGGCCCACGCTCGCCCGATGTCGCTGGACCCGCTGAACCGCGTGCACGCCGGGCTCATCCTCACCAACGGCCACTTCGCGCCGGGCGTCACCGCCGGCCTCGACAGCCGCCTCACCCGCCTCGCCGCCATCGACGTCGGCGGCTTCATCGGCCTCGCGGCCCCGCAAGCGGTGTCGGTCTCGCGCATCGACACCTCCAACGCCGCCGAGTGGGTCGAGCTGCGCCACGGCCTCTCCGTCTCGCCCGGCCTGCGCATCCCCCACCGCTACGGGGACTTCTTCAACTGGGACTTCATCGGGCGCGCCGGCTTCGGCATGCTCTGGAGCAGCGACGCCAGCCGAGACCCGTCGAAAGAGGGAGATCTCCGCACCGATCCCGCCCTCACCGCCGGCGGGGACCTCCTGCTGCGCTGGGGCAAGGTGGGCGTGCGGGCCGGCGGGCGCGCCTGGGTGTACCGCCCCTACATCTACGGGCTGCGCGAAGAGCTCACCCTCGTCCGGCCGCAAGCGAGCCTCGAGGCCGTCATCCAGTGGTGAGCCCCGCCCCGCCTCCGACGCTGCGCCAGCGCTGGCGCGCCCTCAAGGCCCGCTACACCGCCTTGGTCGACGCCTACGGCCGGGTCGCGATCGGCACCTGGTTCGGCCTGTTCGCGCTCACGCTCGGCGGCTTCTATGTCGCCATCGAAGCCGGCTTCCGGCCCGAGGGCACCGCGGCGGGGCTCGGCACCTTCGGCATGGCCTACGCCGCCACCCAGGTCACCAAGCCCGCCCGCCTCCTCGCCACCCTCGTCCTCACGCCGTTGGTCGCGCGGGGCCTGGGCCGTCGGCCCGCCGGGCCCGCGGCGTCGCCGGCGGACGGCGAGGTTCCCGGCGTGTTATTTGGGGCTGGGGGCACGGGGGGGCCGTCGAGCGGCCCCCCCTCGCAACGCTCCCCCCTCCGCCGAGGGCCT
>JBEIVK010000579.1:0-3060 GCA_040373935.1 Alphaproteobacteria bacterium | reverse complement strand
CCTGCGGGCCGCCCCCTCCGGTCCGTGCCGCGGTGGCCCCGCCGCCGGCGCAGCGCGCGTTACACCGAGAGCGATGCGCGACCTCACGCCCGGTCTCACGCTGCGGTCCTACCGCCTGGAGAAGCGCCTCGGCATCGGCGGCGATGGCGACGTGTGGCAGGCCGTCGACGCCCGCGGCCAGCGCGTCGCGCTCAAGGCCCGCCCCGTCGCCGCCCAGGGCGACGAAGACCGCGTGCGCCGCGAGTTCGAGCGCCTGCGCACCCTGCGCTTCCCCGGGGTCGTGCGGGTGCTGGACGCCGGCGCAGACCAAGGCTGGGTCTTCTTCACCATGGAGATCGCCGAGGGCGAGCCCTTCGACCGCGCGGTGCAGCGCGGGGCCAGCCTCGCGGTGCGTGTCCAGCGCGCCGCCGACGCCGGGGCGCAGCTCGCCCGCGCGCTCGCGAGCATCCACCGCCTCGGCCTCGCCCACCGGGACGTCAAGCCCGCCAACCTCCTCGTGGACGACGCCGGGCGCCTCACCGTGCTCGACTTCGGCACCGCGCGCTTCCGCATCGCCGGCGACACCAGCTCCGCGTTCATGGGGACGGTGGCCTACATGGCGCCCGAGCAGCGCCTCGGCCTCGCCCACGACCACCGGGTGGACCTCTACGCCCTCGGGGTGCTCTTGCACGAGGCGCTGAGCGAGGTCCCCGCCGGCCGCTGGAAGCCCGGGCGCCCGCGCAGCTCCCTGCTCCTGCTCGGGCCGGAGGTTCCCCGCGCGCTGGCAGACCTCGTGGACCGCCTGCTGCGGCTCGATCCCGTCGAGCGCCCAGACGCCACGGAGGCCGAGCTTCTGCTGCAGGCCGTCGCCGAAGGCGCGCCGCTGCCCGCCGCGCCCTGGCCGGATCCGCCCGCCTTCGCGGGAGATCCGAGCCTGCTCCTGGAGACAAGCGCCATCGTCTGCGGGCGCCCCGGCAGCGGCCGGCACCGCTTGGTCGACGAGGCGCGCTGGGCCTGGTACCGCCGCGGCTACCGCAGCATCGCCGGGCGGGCCGCCGCCCATCGCCCGTGGGGCGCGCTGCGCGACGTGCTGGAGGCCCTCTTCGCCGGGCGAGACGGCGCTGCCCGCCGCGAGCTGGCCGGGGACGACGCGCCCCTGCTCGCGGCCATCTGGCCGGATCTCCCGCTGCCGGTGGCGCCCGCGCGCGGGGCAAGCCCGGCCGCGCTCGCGCAGGGGCTGGGGCGCGTGCTCGGGCGGGCGGCGCCCCTCGCGGTGGTGCTGCACGGCCTGGACGACGCAGACGCCGGCACCGCGTCGGTGCTGCCCCTGCTCGCGCGCGAGCTGCCCGAAGGCCTGCTCCTCTGGGCCACCGGCCGGCGCCCGGCGCCGGGGCTGCGCCAGGTCGAGCCCGCCGCCTGGGACGCGCGGGCCGCACGCGAGGTCCTCCCCACGCTGCTGCCCCCCGGAGAATGGCCGGCCGAGGCTCCCGGCGCCACTCCGCTCGAGGGCGTGGCCGCGGCGTGGCGCTTGCTGGCGCGCGCCCGCGGCGAGGACGGGCCAGCCCACCCGCTGCCTCCCGGCTTGGACCGCCTGACCCTCCTCGACGAGCCCTTCCCGGCTGGGGTTGGGCGGGCGCTCGTTCCGGGGCTGGACGCGCTGGTCGCCGCCGGGCATCTCCGGGCCGCCGGGCCGGACGGCCGCCTCGCCTTCGCAGATCCCGGCACCCGCCGCCTCGCCTGGGCGGCCCAAGACCGCCGTCCCAGCCTTCACGCGCTCGCCGCCGAGGCCTGGGCGATGGAGACCGACGCGCCCGACCGGGTCGTGCAGGTCGCGCGCCACGCCGTCCGCGGCGGGCACCCCCCGCCTTCGGTGTTCGACGCCGCGATCCGCCGCGAGGTTGGGCGCGGGAACCCCGCCGAGGTGGACCGCTGGCTCCAGCTCAAAGACCTGCTCGCCCCCGGCCCGGACGACCAAACGATCGGCCACGCACGCCTGTTCGCCGCCTTTGAGCTTCGCCGCGGCGCAGTCGACGTCGGCGCCATCAAGGCGCTCGGGCGGACGGCCGCCTCCGCCGAAGAAAAGGCCCGTGCCGGCGCGCTCCTGCTCGCGTGGGAGGCGCGGCGGGGAGATCCCGGGCGGGCCTTGCGGCAAGGGGCCGAGTGGGCGGGCGCGCTGGAGGCGCGGCAGCCGGCGGTCGCCAGCCTCATGTGGAAGGAGGTCGCGCTGGTCCATCTGCGCCAAGGCTCTCCCCACGACGCCGCGGTCGACGCCGCCCGCGCGCTGGGTCTGGCCCGGCAGGCAGCCGGCGACGGCCCGCTCGAGCAGCCAGAGGTGACGGCGGCGACCACCCTGAGCGCCGCCCTGGTCTACGCCGGGCGCCTCGCCGAAGCGGAGTCTCTGGGCGAAGACTACGCGAAGCGCTGCGCATCCGCCGGGCTGTCCCGGGGCGAGGGCGCGCTGCTGTGCAACGCGGCGGCGGCCGCCCACCAGCGTGGGGCACGGGACCGCGCGGCCGAGCGGGCGGCGCGGGTGCGCGCGGGGTGGTCGCAGCACCGGGACCCGTCGGTGCTCGCCTCGATCACCCTGCTCGAAGCCCGCCTCGCGGTCGAGGGCGGCGACATTCCGGCGGCGCGCCCGCTGCTCGACGAGGCGCTGAGCCTGGTGCAAGCCGTGGGCCAAGCCAACCTCGAAGACGAAGCACGCGCCGTCCTGTTGGATCTCGCCGTGCACGCCGCAGACCGCGCCGAGGCCGCCCGCGCCCTGTCAGCCGACGCACACGGCGGCCCGCTGGACCCCTTCCCCGCCGCGCTGGCCCGCTGGCTTTGGTTGACGGGGGACATCGGCGCCGCGCTGCGCGCCACCGACGCGCCCCGGCGGGGCTTCGCCGATCGCCTGCTGCGCGCCGAGCGCGGGCGGCTGCTGCTCATCGCGGGGCGGCGCGAGGAGGCGGGCCGGGTGGCCGACGCCCTGCTGCGCGACGCCCTGGAGGACGGCATGGACGAGCTGGCGGCCTTCGCGCGGCTGGTCGCGGGCGCCGCCAGCGCGGCGGGCGACGCGGCGGTGGCGGCGCCGCTCGCGCT
>JBEIVK010000350.1:0-4655 GCA_040373935.1 Alphaproteobacteria bacterium | reverse complement strand
GCGCCGGTCCCGCCGGTGTCCGTGCCGGTCCCGCCGGTGTCCGTGCCCGTCCCGCCCGTGTCGGCGCCCGTCCCGCCGGTGTCCGTGCCCGTCCCGCCGGTGTCGGCGCCCGTCCCGCCGGTGTCGGCGCCCGTCCCGCCGGTGTCCGTGCCCGTCCCGCCGGTGTCGGCGCCCGTCCCGCCGGTGTCCTTCGCCGCCGCTGCCGCGCCGTCTCCCACCGCGCAGTCCAGCGTCGGGTTCTGCACGCGCTCGGCCGGCGCCCGCGTCGACACCAACAGCGGCCGGTACGCCAGGCTCGCCGTCTCCAGCGGCAGCCCGGCCATGAACGTGAACGGGTCCGACAGCGTCTCCCAGAGCGCCGCCGTCGCCGCCGCGTCGCCCTGCGCGGCCTCCGCATCGTCGATGATCGGGCATTCTCCCGGGCTGCACGCCAGGATCCACGCGTTGGTCAGCGGCAGCGCTTTGCCCTCTGGCACGAAGGCGGCCAAGGCTGGCGGCACGAACAGCACCTCGTCCAGCACGGCCGGCGCGTCCCGCCGCACCGTCGGCAGAACGCCCACCTCCCCCTCGGCGCAGGGGCTCCCGGGCGGCCCCAAGGCGGTGCAGGTCCAGGTCAGCACGTCGAGCCCATCCCCGGGCGCGTCGTGGATGTAGTGCCGCAGGGCCACGACCTCGCCCGGCCCGGCCTCCGGCGGCTCCGCCGTCGTCGCGACCACCCGCAGCACGGTGAGCTGCGTCTCCAGCGCGGGCCCCATGGTGCACCCGCCCGCCCCGACCGCCCCCAGGACGGCCACTCCACGAAGTGCTCGGCGCATCACCACTCTCCCCGGAGGCCAAAGGCCGGCAACGGCGGGTTCGACAGGATGGGCGCCTCCTCCGCGAAGTCGTAGGTCCAACTGATGACCTCGACGTTCTTCGCGTAGGTGGCGTTTTGCAGGTCCAGGTAGGTCGTCAAGGTCCAGTTCTTGAAGACGTAG
Source organism: Alphaproteobacteria bacterium (assembly GCA_040373935.1). Classification (GTDB taxonomy): domain Bacteria; phylum Myxococcota_A; class UBA796; order UBA796; family UBA2385; genus JBEIVK01. The sequence continues at coordinate 3,678 of JBEIVK010000350.1, read as the reverse complement.
TCTTTGTCCACGCGCAGGTCGACGCTGTAGAACGACGGCAGGCGCGCGCTGTCCCGCGGCCCGTAGACCGGCTGGAACGCGCGCGTGAGCTGGTCCTGCACGCGGTTCACGACCGGCGTGTATGGGTTCCCGGAGCCGTAGCGCACCCGCGCGCCCACCCGCCACCGCTTCGGCAGGCGCTGGCTGTAGAGCGCGTTCAGGACGATGGGCTGGTCGAACGCGAACAACTGCCAGTCCTCGCCCGGCCGGTCGATGCGCTCCGAGCGCGACACCGTCGCCGACAGGAACCCGAGGACGTTCGTCCCGTCGTAGCGCAAGAACAGCTCGCCGCCGTACACGCGGCCCACGCCGTCGTTGGCGTAGGGCGCGGTGTCGAAGGGGCCGGCTGGCGGCGGGCCGGAGAAGAAACGCAGCCGCTCTTCGCGCCCGACGACGAGCCGCGCCTGGTCGTTGTAGAAGCCCGACACCTCGCCCACGAGGCCCGGCCCGAGCTGCTGCCGCACGCCGAGGCTGTTCTGCCAAGCGCGCGAGGGCCGCAGGTCCGGCGTGCCGTCCGCCTCGGTGCTCACCTGGCGGAACGTCGGGTACTGGCTGTACCAGCCGCTCGCCACCTTGATGGTGGTGGAGTCGCCGACCAGCCAGCGCGCGGCGAGGCGCGGGTCCACCGAGGTGCCTTGCCCGCCGTCGGCGAACCAGGTGAAGTCGCCGCGGACGCCCGGGATGAGCGTGAGCGGACCGAGGCGGGCCGTCGCCTCGGCGTAGGCGGCCGGCGCGACGAAGGGCGATGCCCCCTTTTCGTAGAGCTGCGGCACGCCCACGTCGAACAGGAAGGCCTGCGTGCCGCCCTCGACGTCCAGCCCGAGCCGCCACCCGAGCGGCTGCTCCTCGGACTGCGCCCGCGCGAACTCCTGGCGGAAGCCGAGGCGCGTCGCCTTCTCGTAGGCCTCGACCCCGCCGGTGAACTCGAAGAAGTTGCGCTCCGGACCGCCGATGAGGCTCGTCTCGTTCGTCCAGCCGTCACCAAGCGGCCGCGTGTAGCGCAAGCGGAGCTTCTGGAAGGTGGTCGCCAGGCTCGCGTTGACCTGCTCTTCGTCGTCGGCGCCTTGGCCGAGGAAGCGGAAGCGGTCGTCCGACACGAAGGCGAAGGCGTCGAACTTGCCGCCGTCGTCCGCGTCGTGCAGCACGCGCACCTGCGCGTCCCAGTAGCGCGGCGCCTGGAAGGTGAGGCCGGCGTTCTGCAAGATGGGGTTGAGGACCGTGTCGATGTAGGAGCGGCGCCCCGAGATCGCCAGCGCCGTCTTTTTGCCCACCTTCTGCTCGGCGAACACCGTGGCCTGGAAGGTGTCGACGCTCGCGTAGCCCCGCGCCCGCTCGGGCAGCGCGTCGTCCGTGCGCAGGTCCACGAAGCCGCCGAGCACGCGGCCGTAGCGGGCCGAGAAGTTGCCCGGCAGGTAGGCGACCTCGGCCACCGAGTCGCTGTTGATGACGGTGGAGAAGCCGGCGAAGTGGAAGACGATGGGGATCGGCGCCCCGTCGATCGAGTAGCGGCTGTCCTCCGGGGCCGTGCCGCGGATGATGAGCTGGCCGATGTTCAGCGGCGGGCGCGCCACGCCGGGGAGGTTCTGCACCGCGCGCACGACGTCGCCGTTGGTGCCCGGCAGCACGCGCAGCTCGGCGGTCGAGATGCGGCGCTCCGTCAGGCCCTCCGACTCCCGCTCGCCCTCGATGACGAGCACCCCGCCGTTCAGCGCCGCGTCGCGCGCGAGGTCCTTCACCAGCGAGAAGTCGAGCCCGATGACCTTGCCCGGCTCGACCACCACCGCTTCGTCCCGCGCCCGCAAGGCCGGGCCGCCGGCCGTCACCGTCCACGCGCCGGGCTCGAGCCCGACGAAGGCGTAGCGCCCGGCAGCGTCGGTCTCGGCCACCCGCACGCGCCCCGCCGTGTCCACCGCCCGCAGCTCCACGCCCTCCAGCGGCGTCCGCAGGCCCGCCTCGCGCACCACGCCCTCGAGGTTGACCGGGGGCACGACGTCCAGCGAGAAGCGCAGGTCGTAGCGGATGCGCGCCGGGGCCGGCTGGCCCGCGGCGTCGACGGCCGGGCGGAAGCGGTAGGTGTAGACTGCGTTCTCGGCCGCCGCGTCCAGGTCCGCTCGGCCCGAGGACGCGACCACCCGCGCCGCCTGCACCGCGCCCTCGGCGCTCACCACCAGCTCCAGCCCCACGACGCCCTCGGCTTGGGCCGCCAGGGCGTCGGGCGGATAGGCCACGGGCGGGGCGTCCTCCAGCACCGGGAGCAGCGGCTCGGCCGCGCCGGCACGCGCCCAGAGCAGCATCAGCAGTGTCGCGATCGCCATCGGGCCCCCGGTTCTGTATCCCACGACGGATATAAATGGGATGGGCGATGTGTGCAAACTGTGTGCGCTCCGGTTAGCGGCTTTTCATGTCGCGCCCCCTCGGCCGCACGAACCCGGGCTACGTCGAACGCCGCCAAGCGCTCGCGCGCGCCGTGCTGCCCGCGCTCATGGGCCCGGCCGGCACGGCCGTCAGCCTCCGCAGCCTCGCCGACATCGCGCAGGTCAGCGTTCCCACCCTGCGCCACTACTTCGGCGACCGCACCGGCGTCGTCGCCGCCGCCTTGCAGGAGGTCCGCCGCATGGGCGCGGACGCCATCCACCAAGGCGCCACGGTCGAGCGCGGCCCGCCTGGCCCGTCCTTGCGCTGGTTCCTCGACGAGCTGGTGCTCGGCTTCCTGCACTCCCCGATGGGGCGCTTGCTCGGCGCCGGCCTCGCCCACGGCCTGTCCGAGCCCGCCCTCGGCCCCGTCGTCGTCACCGAGATCCTCGAGCCCACCCTCGGCGCCGTCGAGGCCCGCGTCGCCGCCCACCAGGCGCGCGGCGAGCTGCCGCCCACCCTCTGCGCCCGCAGCCTCGCGCTCGCCCTGGTCTCGCCCGTCCTCCTTGCCTTGTTGCACCAGGGCCCGCTCGGCGGGGCGGCCTGCCGCCCGCTGGATCTCCCCGCCTTCGTCGATGCACATTGGAGCCGCTTCCTCGGCGGCTGGCCCGAGGTCGCCGCCACCGCCCACTTGCCCACCCCGCCGGCCACGCCGCTCGGCCGGCACGCCGCCGGTGGCCTCACGCGGCCCACCCCCGAAGGTTAGGCCTCCGCCGCCCGGAGCGCCCGATGTCCGCCCGCCTTCCCTCCTTCGCCGCCTTTTTCCCCACCTACCTCGCAGACCACGCAGACCACCGCTCCCGCCGCCTCCACTTCGCCGGGACCACCGCCTTCCTCGCCGTCCTGCTCGGCTGTGCGGCTGCCCGCCCGGTGCCCGTCGTCGGCGCGCTCCTCGTCGCCCTGGCCCTCGGCGGGGTCGGCTCCCGCCTCGAAGCCCGCGCCAACGCCGCGCCCGTGCTGCTCGCCATGGTCGGGCTCCTCGCGTTGGCCCACCCCGGCGTGCTCGGCGGCGTCGCCCTCGCGTATGCCCACGCCTGGGCCGGCCACTTCCTCATCGAGAAAAACCGCCCCGCGACCTTCACCTACCCGATCTGGTCTCTCGCCGGCGACTTCGTGCTCTACGGCCGCATGCTCCGCGGCGAGGCCTGGGCCCCCGGCCCTCTCCGATAAGCATCGGCTTTGCACACGGTCCTCGGGGCGCGTGCCGGGCGCCGCCCGGCACCCGGC
>JBEIVK010000588.1:0-3021 GCA_040373935.1 Alphaproteobacteria bacterium | reverse complement strand
CGCCGCGCGCGCCACCCTGCTCGTCGCCGCGGCGGCGGTGCCGGCGGTGGCGGCGGCCCAGCCCTACCGCTTCCCGGCCACCGTCGAGCAGGCGAGCGCCTGGTACCCCACGGCCTACAAGGACCAGGGCGGCACCACCGACTGGGCGTGCAGCGACATCACCTACAGCGGCCACCGCGGCAGCGACTTCGGCGTCGGCTCGTGGGCAGGCATGGACGCCGGCCGCACCATTGTCGCCGCCGCCAGCGGCGTCGTCACCGAGACGAACGACGGCGAGTACGACCGCTGCTCCACGGGCGAGTGCGGGGGGGGCGGCGGCTACGGCAACTACGTCAAGATCGCCCACCCCGATGGCACCACCACCGTCTATGCGCACATGAAGAACGGCTCAGTGGCCGTCGGCGCCGGCCAAGCCGTGGCCTGCGGTGACGCCTTGGGGGAGGTCGGCAGCAGCGGCTACAGCACCGGCCCCCACCTTCACTTCGAGGTGCGGGACCCGGCGGGAAACCGGGTGGACCCCTTCGCCGGCCCCTGCTCCCCAGACCCGAACCGCTGGCTGGATCCGGGCTCCCACGGCGGCCTCCCGGCCCTCGTGTGCGCCGATGCCCCCGAGTGCGCCCCGGAAGCCGCTCTGCGCTGCGGCACGCCGGTCGCCGGGCGCAGCGACGACGGCGGCGCGGAGTCCCTGCACGCCTGGTACGGCTGCACCGAGTACGTCTACTCCGGCCCCGAGCGCGTCCTCCACTTTCGCACCTGGGCCGACGAGCCGGTCACCCTCCGCCTCGACGGCCTCGGCGCAGACCTTGACCTCTTCCTCCTCGAGTCCGTCGCCTGTGACGGCACTGGCTGCGTCGCCGCCTCCATCTCTCCCGACGCCGACGCCGAGTCCCTCTCCTTCACGGCCGTCGCGGGGCGCGACTACACCGTCGTGATCGACGGCTGGGAGGGCGCCGTCAGCGCCTATACGCTGGTCGCCGAGTGCAGCGGCGGCACCGCTCCCGACACCGGCCCCGACGACACGGGCGGCGGTTCGGGCGGCGGTTCGGGCGGCGGTTCGGGCGCGGGCAGCGACAGCGGCGGCGACATCCCGGGCAGCCCCGACACCGCCGAAGAGCCCCGCGGCAGCCGCAAGTCCCCGCTGCCCGCCCTCTGCGCCACCGCCACGCCCGCGGCCTCTCTCCTGCCCGCGCTCGCGCTCCTGCTCGTCGCCCGCCGCGCCCGGCGCCGCCCTCTCCCGCCGCGCCGCTGAGCGGGCTACCGGGCCGCCTGCCCGCGAGGCCCGCCGCCATGCTCCGCTCGATCCCCCAGCTCGCCGACGCCCTCTCCCTCCCCGCCGACGCCGTGGTCCCCTGGGGCCGCGACCGCGCGAAGGTGGACCCGTCGGTTCTCCTCCGCGGCCCCGGGCGCAATGGCCGCCTGGTCCTCGTCTCCGCCATCAACCCCACCCCTGCCGGGGAGGGCAAGACCACCACCTCCATCGGCCTCGCCCAGGGCCTCGCCCGCCTCGGCCACCGCGCCGTCGCCGCGCTCCGCGAGCCCTCCCTCGGCCCCTGCTTCGGCACCAAGGGCGGCGGCACCGGCGGCGGGGCCAGCCGCCTCCACCCCAGCGCCGACATCAACCTCCACTTCACCGGCGACTTCCACGCCGTCACCAGCGCGCACAACCTGCTCGCATCGGCCATCGACAACCACCTCCACCACGGCACCGGCCCCGCCCTGGACCCGCGCCGCGTCACCTGGCCCCGCGTGCTGGATCTCAACGACCGCAGCCTCCGCCGCGTGCTCGTCGGCATGGGCGGGGCCGCCGAGGGCGTCCCGCGCGAGACCGGCTTCGAGATCACGGCCGCCAGCGAGATCATGGCCATCCTGTGCCTCGCCTCCGACGCGGCAGACCTGCGCGCCCGCCTGGACCGCATCATCGTCGGCAGCACGCGCGCAGGCGTCCCCGTCACCGCCGCCGAGATCGGCGTCACCGGCGCCCTCATGGCCCTCCTCAAGGACGCCCTCTGGCCCAACCTCGTCCAAACCGCCGAGGGCGTGCCGGCCATCGTCCACGGTGGCCCCTTCGCCAACATCGCCCACGGCTGCAACAGCGTCCTCGCCACCCGCCTTGCCCGCCACACCGCCGATTGGGTGGTCACCGAAGCCGGCTTCGGGTTCGACCTCGGCGGCGAGAAGTTCTTCCACATCAAGGCCCCGCAGCCCGGGGTCGGCGGCCCTGCCGTCGTCGTCCTCGTCGCCACCTTGCGCGCCCTCAAGATGCACGGCGGCATCCCGCTCGAACAGGTCGACGCCCCCGACGCCGGCGCCGTCTCCCGCGGCCTCGCCAACCTCGAGCGCCACCTCGAGGCCGTCGCCGCCTTCGGCGCACCCGTCGTCGTCACCCTGAACCAGCGCCCCACCGACACCGAGGAGGAGCGCTCCACCGTCCGGGTCCGCCTTGCCCGCCTCGGCGTGCCCTTTGCCCCCGCCAATCCTTTTGGCGCCGGCGGCGCGGGCTGCGAAGACCTCGCGCGCGCCGTGCTCGCCGCCGCGCCGGCCGTCGCGCCCATCCCCACGCCGCTCTACACCGCCGCCACGCCCATCCCCGACAAGGTCCGCGCCGTCGTCCGCCGCGTCTACGGCGGCCGGGACGTCCTTCTCGGCAAGCAGGCCCGGGCAGACCTCGCGCGCATCGAGCGCCTCGGCTTCGCGCACCTGCCCGTTTGCATGGCGCGGGTGCCCGGCTCCTTCACCGACGACCCCTCGCGGGCCGGTGCGCCCCGCGGCTTTGACATCACCGTGCAGCGGGTCATCCTGCAGGCCGGGGCCGGCTTCCTCGTCGCGCTCACCGGCGAGGTCGTGCGCATGCCCGGCCTGGGCGCGCGCCCCCAAGCCGAGCGGGTGGACCTCGTGAACGGCGAGGTCGTGGGCGTCGGCTGATCGGTCGGTGGTGGGCGGGCGCCTGCCGGGCCGTCGGCCCGGCACCGCGTCTCTCCGGCGGGTCGCGGCGGAGCCGCTCCGTGCGGCGCGGCCCGCAGG
>JBEIVK010000119.1:0-9065 GCA_040373935.1 Alphaproteobacteria bacterium | reverse complement strand
CCGCCGGTCGAGGCCCGCACCCGCGCCGCCTCCGACGCGGCCGCCACCCTCACGGGGCAGATCGAGGCGGCGGTCGCGCGGCGCGGCCTTCCCACCGCCAGCCTGGACCGCCTGCCGAAGGTGGGCGACCTCAGCGCCCGCGCCTACGCCGAGTCCTGCCCGCCCGGTCAGGGCGTTGGGTGCGCCTTCGTGCTCGGCGGCGGCGGTGAGGTTGGGTTCGCCGTGTCGGTTGGGCTGGCCACCGCGGGCGACGCCCTGCGCGCGGAGGTCCACGTCCTCGCCATCTCCCGGGCCGAAGACGCGCTCGCCTTCGAGGGCACCTTCGCGCCCGGGGACGAGGCGGTCTTCGCAGACGCCGTGGCCGAGGTGGTGCTGGCGGTGGTGCAGGGGCGCGCAGGGGTGGGCGGCGACATCCGCCAAAAAGAAGACCCCTCGATCGAGCAAGAAGAGCGTCGGCAGAAGGCCGTTGCCGGCAAGCAGCTCGATTCTCTCAGCAAAGAGATCGGCGGCGCCGATGACGTCGGGGACTTCACCCGCGGCACCATCACCCGCGAAAAAGTGACGGCCGAACAGCTCGCCGAGGCCAGCGTGGGCGAGGGCGTGAAGCCCTGGGAGCGCCTGGGCATGACCATGGGCGAGTACCTGCGCTACCGCAACTCCGGGCTCTCGCTGGCGTCGTGGCGCAAGCGCATGATGGGGCGCGCCGGGCAGGTGCTGGTGCGGCCCGGGCTCGGCTACGGCCGCGGCCCGCAGAGCTTCGAGTACAACTTCCAGGGCCACGAAGACGAGACCTTCGCCCCCGTGGAGTCCTGGGCCTACCAGTCGACGGTGCAGGGGAGCGGGCTCGCCTGGAGCGTGGGCATCGCGTACGGCATCACGTCCATCGTGGAGGTGGGCGCGTTCGCCGGCCAGTCTCTCGGCCGGTACACCGCGCGCATCACCGAGACGCGCGACGGCATGTCCGAGGCCCAGCTCGGCCAGGTCGCCGAGCCGCTGGACGACGGCGCCGGCTCCTGGGTTTTCGGCCCGCAGGTGATGGTGGCGCCCTTGCAGGCCCTGCCGGTCCGTCCGGTCATCGGCGGTGCGCTCGCGTTCTACCGCGGGTCCCAGTTGAGCGACCACTTCTCCATCCCCCGGTCCGACCCGGCGGACGCCATGCCCGAGTTCCCGCGGCCGCTCGCCGTGGTGGTGCAGGCGATCCCGGGGGTCGAGGGGCGCCTCGCGGACAACCTCGACGGCTTCCTGCATGTCCCGGTGGGCGTGCTCATCGGGGGCACCACCGAGGCCCAGCGCGCCAGCGGGACGCCCGGCACCATCGAGCGCATCCCGCAGCCCACCGCGGGCACCGTCTCCGCCGGCCTCCTCGCGGGCGTCCAGATCCGCTTCGGCGGCCGCAGCCCCGCCGGGGCAGAAGACCCGGACTTCGAGCCGCGCGACTGAGCCCCCGGCCGCGGGGCCTCAGTGAACGGGCTCCCGGGCCGTGCGGCCCCGGCGGCGCTCCGGCATGAGGGCGTCGAGCAGGCCATCATCGACATCCTCGGCGGCGATGCCTCCCGTGAGCGAGCCCTGCTGGTAGCTCCGCCGCAGCTCCTCCACGAAGCGGCGGCGCGCCTCCGGGTCCTGCGGAGCGCGGCGCGTGGGGTCAGAGGCAAAGGAGAGCATGGGCCGACTCCGTGCGGGGATGGTGAGGTCAACGGATCGGCAGGCGGCGCCTTGAGGCGACTGCGCGGCATCCGGTGCAGGGCGACGCGCGTTATGGCAAGGCAGCCCATCCACTGGTTGGGGGCGAGGGCGTCGCATTGGCTGAAGCTCCCTACAATCCTCGGTTCTTTGGTCGTCTGGCCCGCGCGGTGAGCGCACGCGCCGGCATGTGGGGGGCCGTGCTGGTGTTGGTCACGGTGCTGGCCGGGTTGGCGGCCACCCGCCTCCGCATCAACGCCAACATCCTCGAGCTGCTCCCGCCCGACGACCCGACAACCCTGGCGATCCAGCGCATCAACGACGAAGAGGGCGGCGCGAACGTCGTCACCCTCACCCTCGAGGGCGAGGACGCCGCGGCGCTGCGTGGGGCCGCCCAGGAGCTCGCGGGCCGCTTGGAGGGCCTCGAGGGCGTCGAGTATGTGCTGTACGACATCGAGCCGGACCTCGCCTGGCGCCTCGGCGTGCTCCAGCTCCGTCCCGACGAGCTCGCGCTGCTGCAGGGCCGTCTCCAGCAGGCGCTCGCCCTCGGGCCCGCCCTCGCCAACCCGTTCATCGCCGGCACCGTCCTCGATCTCGGCCCGCTCACCGCACGGCTCAACGCCGAGGCCGGGCAGGCGAGCCTCTTTGGCGGCGCCGAGGGCCGCGCGCGCATCCTCGTGCGTCCCACGGGCACCGCCTATGATCCGGCCTTCTCCCGGCCGTTCATGGAGCGGCTGTACGCCACCATCGACGCCGTGGGGCTGGAGGCGCGGGGCGTGCGCATGGGCTGGGTGGGCGGCGCCTATCGGCACAGCGTGGAGGACGTCGAGAACATCCGCGCCGACTTCTCTCGCACCGGCTTGCTCAGCTTCGCAGCGGTGCTGTTGCTGGTGGTGTTCGCGTATCGAGATTGGCGTCCGGTCGTCCTCTTTTTCGTGCCACTCGTCGCCGCCAACGTGTGGACGACGGGGCTCGTCGCGCTGACCATCGGCACGCTCAACACCTTCACCAGCTTCTTTCCGGCCATCCTGTTCGGTCTGGGTGTGGATTTCGCCATCCACCTGTATGGCCGCTACCAGGAGGAGCGCGCCCGCGCGAACAGCCTGGAGGACGCCATCGCCCGCGCGTGGGACCACGTGGGGCCGCCCGCGGCGGCGGCGGCGGTCACCTCGGTCGCCGGCTTCCTGTCGCTTCGCGCGGCCGGCTTCCAGGGCTTCCAGCAGCTTGGGCTCATCCTGGCCGTCGGCCTGTTCTTCTGCTTCGCCGCCGCCATCGTCGGGTTGCCGGTGTTGTTGCGCCTGCTCGCCAAGGCGCCTCGCCCGCTGCCGTTGCGGGTGCTCTCGGAGCCGCGCGAGCGCCGGCCCCCGGTCTACCGCCTCGCGCCCTTGGGGCTGGTGCTGGCCGGGGTCGTCAGCGTCGGCGCGCTCTTCGTCGCCCGCCGCATCCAGTTTGAGTACGACATCTCCGAGATCCGCGCGCACGGCCTCGCGTACCACGAGCTGTCGGCCACGGAGCGTGAGGCCGCAGAAGCCAGCTTTGCGCCTGTCATCGTGTCGTTCTCGGACGACGCTGCGCTGCGCGAGGCGCACGCCCGCATCGCCCCGAAGGTGGCCGCAGGGGAGGTGGACGTCCTCCGGGGCGCCGTGTCGATTTACAGCGTCCTCCCTCTCGATCAGGACGCTCGGGTCGCCCAGCTCCAGGCCATCGCCGCGCTCGCCCGCGACCCGAACGTGGCCTTCCTGCCGCCGCCAGTCCGCGCCAACCTCGAGCGCATCGCCGCCACCGAGCCGCGCGTGCTCTCCCCGGCGGACCTCCCGCCCGGCCTTGTGGACGTCCTGGGGGCGGCTGACGGCCGGCACCGCCTGATGCTGCTTCCCAAGGGCAACATGTGGGATCTCCGGGAGGATCGCAAGCTGCTCGACTTCGTACACGCGGAGCTGCCCGGGGCCTCGGCGGCGGGCGAATACCTGGCGATGGCCGTGCTTTACGGCCTGGTGCAGGACGACGGCGTGCGCGTGGCGCTGGTGGCGTTGCTTGGGGTGTTCGTGGTCACCCTGCTCGACGTGCGGCGGCCGGCGCGGGCCTTCGCCGTGGTCGCGGCCTTGCTGGCCGGCACCTCCTGGGCGGCCGCCGGCATGGTCTTCGCCGGCATCAAGCTCACCCTGGTCAACTTCGTGGCCTTGCCGATCCTCCTCGGCATCGGCGTGGACGTCGTCATTCACATGATGCACCGGCTGTCGGAGGAGGGGCCGGGGAGGGTCGTCCGTGCCTTGAGCACGACCGGCTTCGCGTCTGGGCTCTCCTCCTTGACGACCATCATCTCCTTCGGCAGCCTCGTGGTGGCCAACGCCGAGGGGGTGCGGGATCTTGGCGTGCTCATCGCGATGGGGCTCACCCTCGTCACGCTGAGCGGGCTCACGCTGGTGCCGCTGGGCTGGATGACGGTGTGGAAGGTCGCGGGTCGGGTGCGCCGGGGCGGCCCGGGCTCAGCTCCGTAGCACCTTGCCCACGAGGGTGCGCGTGAAGGCGTGCCCTTCGAGAAAGGCGATGGAGACGGTGTCCCCAGGGCCCGTCGTCATCGCGGTGACCGGGCCGAGGTCCACGCCGTCGGCGACGGCGCGCACCGGGCGGCGCTCGGGGTGGCGGGCGACCACCCGAACGGTGGCCTCCGGCGGCAGAAGCACGGGCGAAAGCCGGGGCGCGTGCGGGCAGATGGGCGTGATGAGCGTGGCGCGCAGGGCGGGGTGGCACGGGACCCCACCGGCCGACAGCGAGTACGCCGTGCTCCCGAGCGCGGTGGCGACGATGATGCCGTCACAGACCAAACGCTCGACGAGCGGCTCCCCCGTCGATCTCCAGCGCGAGGTGGGCCGTCTGACCGCTGGAGCGCTCGAGGTAGAGGTCGTTCAAGGCGTAGGTGACCCGGGGCGCGCCGTCGAGGCCGGTGGCCTCCATGCGCAAGCGCGGGAAGGGGTGGGCCGCCCATGCGCCCGCGGCGAGCGCGCGCACCAGCGACCCGACGTCGGCCGCGTCGTTGAGCAGGAAGCCGAGATGCCCGGCGTTGAGCCCCAGGAAGACCCGCTGCGGCCCACCCTCGCGCACGCAATGGAGCATCCAGCCGTCCCCCCCGACGACGAGGGTGACCGATGGGTCCAGGGCCTCGCGCGGGCGGCCGCAGACGCGCAGCCCCGCCTCCACCGCGGCGGCGAGGGTGGCGGCCTTCGGGTTACGCGGGTCGACCGCCAGTTCCATGCGGGGCTTGTAGCGGGGCCGCGGGGGGTCGTCCATGCTGCTGCACAAGGCCCACGGGCTCGGCAACGACTACCTCGTGCTGCTCGAAGGCCCCCCGCTCGGGCCGCCGCTCGTGCGGGCCCTCTGCGATCGCCACCGCGGCGTCGGGGGAGATGGCGTACTGGAGCGGGTCGCGCCCCCGGCCGGCGCGGACCTCGCGGTGCGCATCTGGAATCCGGACGGCAGCGAGGCCGAAAAATCCGGGAATGGCTTGCGCATCTTCGCGTGGGCCGCGGCCTCGTTCTGGGGCGCGCCGTCGGTGATGCACATCGGCACCGCCAGCGGCACGGTGCGCGCGTCCGTGGGGCCCGGGGGCGTCGAGGTGGAGATGGGCCGCTTCTCGCGAGACCCGGCCGCGATCCCCTGCGCGTCGCCGCTGTGGGGGGCGCCGCTCCAGGTGGGAGGGGACACGCTCGTCGTGTTCGCCGTCGGCATGGGCAATCCGCACTGCGTCGTCTGGTTTCCGGAGGGCACGGCGCTCGACGCGCTGCCCTGGCGGCGGTGGGGCGCCGCCTTGGAGGTGCACCCGCTTTTTCCGCGTCGCACCAACGTCCAGTTCGCCACCTCCGTCGGCCCCGGGCGCCTGGCCGTTCGCATTCACGAGCGGGGGGCCGGGCCCACGCTCGCCTCGGGCAGCTCGGCCTGCGCCGTCGCGGTGGTGGCGGCGGAGGCGATGGGCCTCGGCCGCAGCTTCTCGGTCGAGATGCCGGGGGGCGCCCTCGCGGTGGCGGTGGACGCGGATGGCGCCGTGCGGCAGGCCGGGCCCGTGTGCGGTGTCGGGCGGATCACCTTGGACGCGGCTTGGCAGGAAGACTGCCTCCCCGGCGTGCTTCCGGGTGGACTCGCCCCGCCGCCGGGCTAAGCCGGTGGACGAAGGGGCCCGCCTCGGGCATCCTGTCGTCCCGCCCAACCCCGCGGAGCCTCCATGCGCGTGATGCTCATCCGGCCGCCGGCCCGTCACACGGTCGAGAGCGAGGTCCCCGAGGCCGTCGAGGCCGAGAACCTGAGCTACCCGCCGCTCGCGTTGTTGGCGATCGCCCAGTTCCTGCTCGCCGAGTCGCACCACGAGGTGCGCATCCTCGACGCCCAGCTGGACGGGCTTGACTACGACGTGCTGGAGCAGAAGGTCCGCGAGTGGGGGCCCGATGTCGTCGGCGTCACGGCCTTCACGGTGCAGCTGGTCGACGTCCACAAGACCATCCAGGCCGCCCGGCGGGCCGGCGTGGCCCGGGTGGTCGTGGGCGGGCCGCATGTCAACGACTTCCCGGCCGAATGCCGCAGCCTCTCGGGCGTGGACGCCGTCGTGAAGGGCGAGGGCCAAAAGCCCATGCTCGACTTGCTGTCGGTCTGGGAGCGCGGCGAAGAGGCGCGCGGCATCCCGGGCGTGATGGCCCACCCGGACGACCCGGTGCCCGACGAGGACGTCTACTTCTCCAACGAGCTGGACGACTACCCCATCCAGGACCGCCGCCTCATCGAGTACGAGCGCTACTACGACGTGATGGGCGGCGGCGGCATCTTCACGACGATGGTGTCGAGTCGTGGCTGCCCGTACCGGTGCACCTTCTGCAACACGCCGCGCCACCGCTACCGCGTCATGTCGCCCTCCCGTGTCTGCGATGAGATCGAAGACTGCATCAAGCTCGGTATTCGCGAGATCTATTTCGTCGACGATACGTTCAACATCACGAACAAGCGCGTGCACGACCTCTGCGACGAGATCCTCCGCCGCGGCCTGTCCTTCAGTTGGACCGTTCGTTTCCGTGTGAAGGGCGTGGACCGGCCGCTGCTCGAAAAGATGAAGGCCGCTGGCTGTGGACGCATTCAGTTCGGGGTGGAGCAGGGCACCGAGGAGGGGCTGCTGCGCCTCAAAAAGGACGTGACGAGCCGCGAGATCGAGCATGCCTTCCAGCTCTGCCGCGAGGTCGGCATCCACACCGTCGCCTACTTCATGATCGGCACGCCCACCGAGCGCAGCCGTCAGGATGTCCTGGACACCATCGACTACTCCATCCGGCTGGACCCGGACTTCGTGATGTACAACATCCTCACGCCGTTCCCGGGCACCACTCTCTACGACGAGGGCGTGCGGGACGGCGTGCTGGACCTGGAGCCCTGGCTGCGGTTCATGCGCGCCCCGACGGAGGAGTTCAAGGCCCAGGTTTGGGACGAGTACTTCACGCGCGAAGAGCTGCGCGGTCTGCTCGACCACGCCTACCGGCGCTTCTACTGGCGCCCGCGGTTCGTGGCGCGAAATCTCCTTCAGATCCGAAATATCGCGGACTTCCGGCGCAAGGCCACGGCCGGGGTGCGCCTGCTCGTGGGCGGGGAGGCCAAATGAGCGTCGAGGCGGCGGTGGAGCTGCGCGCGGCAGGAGGGGCGGGCCCGGCGGCCGGCGCGGGCGCGGGGCCGGCGGGAGGCGCGGGGCTGCGGCCCGATGGGCGGCCGTACACCGTCGTGCTGATGACCATCTACTCCGTCGAAAACGCGGGGATTCGCTACGTGTCGGCCGCGCTGCAGCGCGAGGGCTTCGACACGCACATCATCTTCCTCAAGGACTGGGTGCACAATCGGCTGTCCATGCCGTCGGACGAGGAGTTCGAGCTCGCCTTGCGCGTCATCCGCGAGAAGGGCGCCGACCTTGTCGGCATCGGCTTCATGTCCAGCCTGTACCCGATGGCGCTCGAGGCCACGAAGCGCATCAAGACCGCGTTCCCGTCCACGCCGGTGCTGTGGGGCGGCATCCACCCCACCTCCGCTCCCGAGGACTGCATCGGAGACGTGGACTACCTCTGCGTGGGCGAGGGCGAGGTCGCGGCGGTCGAGCTGTGCCGGGCCCTCCGCGATGGCGGGGACACCACGGCCATCCCCAACATCTGGGCCAACCTCAACGGCCAGATCCACCGCAACAAGCCGCGTCCGCTCATCCAGGACCTCGACTGGCTGCCGTACCCGGACGTGCGGGACGAGAACAAGTTCTACATCGAGGGTGGCCGGGTGCGCATCGAAGAGCCGTGGAAGCGCACGGCCGAATACCGCATCTACTTCTCCCGCGGGTGCCCGTACAACTGCTCGTACTGCTACGTGAGCATCCTGAGAGATGTCTACGAAGAGAAGGGGCGGCAGTTCTATCGGGCGCGCAGCGTGGAGCACATCCTCGGCGAGCTCAAGGTCATCAAGGAGACTTTTCCCAAGGTCGCCCGCATCAAGATCGACGACGACACCAGCTTTGCGTTCGGCGAGTCTTGGATGGAGGAGTTCCTCGCCCGGTACCCGGCCGAGGTCGGCATCCCGTTTGAGTGCCTGCTCATCCCGCCGATGCTTCGCCCGGACATGATCGAGCGCCTGATGGGGGCCGGGCTGGTGCGCGTGCAGACCGGCATCGAGAGCGCGTCGGCCGACGAGAGCCGCGAGTTCCACAACCGCAGCCCGGGCAACAACGCCATCATGAAGTTCGCCGAGGCGAACAAGACCCTCGGCCTCAGCATCGTGTACGACGTCATCATCGACAATCCATACGCGACGGAGGCGATGAAGCTGGAGACGGCGCGCTTCCTCCTGGACCTGCCGACGCCCTACGACATCTACTTCTACTCGCTCAACTACTTCCCGGGCACCGCGCTCACCAAGAAGGGCCTCGAGGACGGCTCCCTCACGCCGGACATGATCGAGGGCCGCAACACCAAGGCCTGGTACCAGTTCCGCGTGTCGATGGACTGGCCGCGCTCCAACGAAGACCGCTTCTACCTCGCCATCTATTCGCTGGCATCGAAGAGCTTCGTGCCCCGGGACTTCATCCGCAAGCTGCTGGACGAGCGGGAGCACTGGAAGCAGGACGGCCCGCTGGACCGCCTCTTCGCCCTGGCCTGGGCGGCCAACTACGCGAAGATGTCCTATGTCGCCTTCCGCTACTTCAAGAACGGCGAGCTGACGTGGTTCAAGATCCGGCAGTACGCGTCGCTCACCAAGCTCATCAGCCAGTAGGACACCGCGTGGGTCTGTTCGGACGCGTCAAGGACAAGGTGGGGTCGGCCCTGCGCACGGGGCGAGACCTCGCGCGCGCCGTTCGGGACGAGGCCCAGTATCCGGGGCGT
>JBEIVK010000635.1:0-2757 GCA_040373935.1 Alphaproteobacteria bacterium | reverse complement strand
GGCGCCTCCGTGCCCGCAGCGCGGGGCGCCGCGGGCACCGCCGCGTCGCGGCGCCCTCTGGCCCCCCTGGCGCGGTGGCCCCGCCGCGGGGGCCGCCCCTCAGGCGTAGCGGACCTTCACCCGCTCGATGAGCTCGCGCATCGCCGCCTTCACCACCTCGGTGTCCGGGTGGCGCACGATGGCCCAGCCTTCGCCTTCGTAGCCCTCGGCCCGCGGCGCCCCCACCTGCGGCAGCCGCGCCTCCACGACGAGGTGGCCCATCGCCCGCTGGGCGTCGTCCAGCCCCTCGACGGCGGCGACCCGCCCGGCCCCCGGCCCGCGCAAGAAGGCGATGCCGACCGCGTACTTGCGCTCCCACGGGCCGTCGAAGGCGTCGTCCACCACCGCGCGGGCCCACGCGCGGTGCAGGTCGGCGTCGTGGGCGAGGCCGGTGAGCTTCACGATCTGCGCGCCGGGCGGGCGGGCCGCGATCTCGCCGATGGCGACGCTGCCGTCCGGGCGGCGGAACCACTCCATGTGCGTCATGCCGGCGTCCAGGCCCAGCGCGGTGACGGCCTTGCGGCCCACGGCGTGCGCGGCGGCGAACTCCGGGCCGTCCACGCTGCGGGGCAGCACCACGACCCACTGGATCCAGGGGGTGCGCATCACCTCCAGCGGCCCCGGATAGTAGCGGGAGATGCTGGTGAAGCGCGGCACGCCGCCTGCCGTGATCGTCTCGTAGCTGTGCTCGGCGCCGGTGAGGAACTCCTCGGCCAGCACCTCGCGGCCGGACGACGGGGCGATCTCCCGCAAGGCCTCGGTGAGCGCCTGCGGCGAGTCCACCCGCCAGGTGCTGCGGCAGCCGGCCCCGGCCGGCGGCTTGAGCACCACCGGGAAGCCCACCTCCTCGACGAAGTCCCAGGCCGCCTTGGGCGAGCGAAGCCGGGCGTGGCGGGCGCACGGCAGGCCGGCCGCGCGCAGGGCGTCCTTCATCAGGCCCTTGTCGCGGAAGCGCCGGGCGACGGCGGGCGTCATGCCGGGCACGCCGAACCGCTGGCGCACCGTGGCCAGCGGCACCTGCAAGTCCTCCAGCACGCCGAGGATGCGGTGGGGCGGGCCGTGGCGGCGGGCCAGGGCGGCCACGCCCTCCGTCAGCGCGTCGGCCGAGAGCGCGTTGCCCACGGTGACGATGTCGTCGAAGATCGCGCGGTCCGGGCCGCGCGGGGCCTCCTGCCACACGCCCAGCAGCCGCACGCCGGCCAAAGCGCGCAGGGCATGGGCGAAGCGCAGCGTCGTTTCCATCGGGAACGGGGCCACGAACACGATGTTGCGCATCAGCGATCCTCGGGCGTATGGGGGGGAGGCCACCGAGGTCTCCCGTGAACGTCATCTTCCTCGCCCCCGCCTATCCAGCCGAGATGCCGCACTACACCCGCGGGCTCGCAGAAGTCGGGGCCCGTGTGTTCGGTGTGGGCGATCAACCTGCCTCTTCGCTGTCGCCGGGCGTTCGCGCGTGCTTGCACGATTATCTGCAGGTCCCGCGCCTGATGGACGAGGCGGACGTCGTGGCCCGCGTGCGGGCCTGGCTCGGCGCCCGCACCGTGGATCGCGTGGAGTCGCTCTGGGAGCCGCTGGTCCTGCTCGCGGCGCGGCTGCGCGAAGCCCTCGGCGTGCCCGGCATGTCCGTGGACACGGTGCTCGGCTTCCGCGACAAGCAGGTGATGAAGGAGCGGGTGGCCGCCGCGGGCTTGCGCGTGCCCTTCTCCTTCCGCGTGACGGACGAGGCGGGCGCCTGGGCCGCCGCCGAGCGCGTGGGCTACCCGCTCATCCTCAAGCCCATCGCCGGCGCCGGCAGCGCCGACACCTTCCGCTGCGACTCTCCCGCCGAGCTGCGCAGCGCCTTGCAGCGCACGCGGCACGTCCCCGAGGTGAGCGTCGAGGAGTTCATCGACGGCGAGGAGTTCACCTACGACACCATCTGCGTGGACGGCCGCCCGGTCTACGAAAACGTCGCCCAGTACCTGCCGCGCCCGCTCATCGCCCGCACCAACGAGTGGATCAGCCCCGTCGTCATCACGGTGCGGGACATGTCTCCACCGCGCATCCACGAGGGCGTGTCGCTCGGCCGCGGCGTGATGCAGGCGCTGGGAATGGGCACGGGCTTCACGCACATGGAGTGGTACCGCAAGCCCAACGGCGAGGTGGTCTTCGGCGAGATCGGCTGCCGGGTGGGCGGCGCCCGCCTGGCCGACCAGATGAACTACACCTCCGACATCGACGTCTACCGGGAGTGGGCGCGGGCGGTGGTGCACGGGCACGTCCGCATCGAGCACCCGCGGCGCTACAACGTCGCCATCGTGTTCAAGCGGGCCTTGGGGCAAGGGCGCATCACGCGGGTCGCCGGGCTCGGGCAGTTCATGGCCGAAAACGCGCGCTGGGTCTGCGTCGAGGACTTGCTGCCGGTGGGCGCGCACCGCCGGGACTGGAAGCAAACCCTCGTGAGCGACGGCTACCTCATCGTGCGGCATCCCACCTGGGACGGGGCGATCGCCCTGGCCCAGCAGGTGCAGACGGGCGTCCAGCTCTACGCCGGCGGCTGAGCGCCGCCCGCGGATTCTCCTGGGGGGGCGCGGGGAATGCCCAACGCTCCACGGGGAATCGCCCGCGCGTTCCACGGGGAACGTCTCCGTCCGGGCCGCGTGAGCCGCCCGGCGGGGGCCGCCCGGCGGCCGTGCGCGACCGGGCAAGCCCGGGCGCGCACCGAGGCGCGGCGCGTCG
>JBEIVK010000756.1:0-2243 GCA_040373935.1 Alphaproteobacteria bacterium | reverse complement strand
GTCGCCGCCGCCCGGGCCCGCATCCCCGCCGTGCTTGCCGCGCACACGTGGGAGGCCCGCGTCGCCACCGTTGCATCTACCCTGCTCGCGCCGTGACCCAGCCCCAGCCGCTGCGGGTGCTGCTGCTCGCCGACACGACCTCTGCCCACACGCTCAAGTGGGCGGCATCGCTGGCGGAGGCCGGGCTCGACGTGGTCCTCGTGGGGCTGTATGCCGGCATGGAGCCGGGCATCGCCGCGCTGGCGGAGGCCGGGCGGATCCGGTGCGAACCGGGCGAAGCGGGCTACG
Source organism: Alphaproteobacteria bacterium (assembly GCA_040373935.1). Classification (GTDB taxonomy): domain Bacteria; phylum Myxococcota_A; class UBA796; order UBA796; family UBA2385; genus JBEIVK01. Next base: position 1,955 of record JBEIVK010000756.1, on the reverse strand, counting down.
ACGGGTCGTTCCTCGGCCGGGCCTTCCTGCGGCGGGTGCGGCGAGTGCGCGCCCTCGTGCGGACGTGGCAGCCGGACGTCGTGCATGCGCATTATGCGAGCAGCTACGGCCTGCTGGGGGCGTTGGGGTCGGCGGGCAAGCCACTGATGATCAGCGCATGGGGCAGCGACATGTACGCCTTTCCGCGCCGCGGACCGCTGTTCCGGGCGGTGCTGCGGTTCAGCCTGTCGCGGGCGGTACAAGTGTTCAGCACCTCGGAGGCGATGGCCGTCGTGGTGCGCGGGCTGACCCGGCGTCCGGTCGCGGTGATTCCGTTCGGGGTAGACACGGCGGGGCTGGCGCGGCCGGGGCGGCAGGTGCGCCACGAGCCGGATGGCAGCGCGCGGCCGTTCACCTTCGGGACGGTGAAGGGCCTGGCGGAGATCTACGGGACCGACGTGCTGGTGGAGGCGTTCGCGGCGGTGGCGGCGCGGACCGAGGAGCCCGTGCGGCTGCGGCTGGTGGGCGACGGGCCGGCACGGGCGGCGCTCGAGACGCGGGTCGCGGCGCTGGGGCTGCAGGAGCGCGTGGCGTTCGCGGGGGCCGTGCCCCATGCGGCGGTGGCGGCGGAGCTCGACCGGATGGACGCGTTTTGCGCGCTGTCCCGCGAGGAGTCGTTCGGGGTGGCGATCGTGGAGGCGCTCGCGGCGGGGTTGCCGGTCGTGGTGAGCGACGCGCCGGGGCCGCAGGAGATCGTGGGAGGCACCGGGGCGGGCTTCGTCGTGAGGCGGGAGGCGGTGGAGGAGGCGGTGGAGGCGATGGGGAGGCTGCTCGCGGAAGAGGTTTGGGCGGGGTGTGCGGCGGCGGCGGCTCCCGCCGCACGGCGGCGCTACCACTGGCCTGACCAGGTCGCAGCCCAAATTCAAGCCTACCGCGCCCTCGCACCGGGTTGATTGCCCGTACTTTCGAGGCATGATGTACGTGAAAGGACTGTGTGCCGCGGCTGCGGTGTGGGCGGCGTGCGCAGCCACCGGGCAGGAGCCCATCGCGCCGATGATGGAGTCGCGGAGCGGGCATGTGCTGGCGGAGGTGCCCGGGGGGCTGTTGGCCGCGGGCGGCTTCGACGGCGGGGTGGTGACGGCGTCGTGCGAGCGGTACGAGGTGGCGACGGGGGCGTGGAGCGCTGCGGCGAGCTTGCCGGGACCGCGGCGGGGGGCGACCGCCCATGCGGTGGGCGGGGCGGTGTATGTGCTGGGCGGGGAGGATGGCGGCGGGGGCTTGCCTACCGCGGTGTTGCGGTACGCGCCGGAGGCTGATGTGTGGGAAGCGGTGGCCGAGCTCGGCACGGGGCGGACGGGCCACGCGTCGGCGGTGCTGCCCTCGGGCAAGGTGCTGGTGTGCGGCGGATACGACGGCGCGGTGGATTTGGCCAGCTGCGAAACCTTTGATCCTCAGACCTATGAAGTGGCGCCTGCCGCCTCGCTCGCGACCGGTCGGTCCTCGTTCGTGCTGCTCGGCATCGACGGCAATGCGTGGCAAGGGCTGCTCGCCGTGGGCGGCTTCAACCCCGCGGCCGGCTTCCAAATCGCGTCCACCGAGCGGTACGACCCCGTCGAAGACGTTTGGACCCCCGACGCAGACCTTCCGACGGCGGTGGACAACCTCGCCGGCGCCTCGCTCTACGGGCGGCCCATCGTGACCGGCGGGCGGGTGTACGACCCGGTCGCGAACGCCTTCGCGGGCACGGCCACCGGCGCGATCTACGACTACCCGCTGGCGCAGTGGGTGCCCTTCGACCTGGTGGGCCGGCACAGCTACCACGCGATGGCCGTGCGCATCAACGCCTGGTGGTTCGAGGCGGTGGTGTGCGGCGGGGCCGATGCCACGGGCGTCGGGGTCGCGCCGACCTACTCGCCTTCCGAGCATCTGCTGCTGGGCCTGAACACGCCCCCCGACATCTTCGACTCCGCGCTGCT
>JBEIVK010000537.1:0-3297 GCA_040373935.1 Alphaproteobacteria bacterium | reverse complement strand
TGGGGTCCCGGGGCCACTCCCCGGCGCGCCCGGCGGCGCCGCGCCGGGGCCGGGGCCGGTGCCGCGCGCGCCGGGCACCAGCACGAGCAGCAGGTCTGGCACGGGGGCGTCGGCCACGGCGAAGGTGATGCGGGCGTAGGGGTCTTCGGCGGACGGGCCGTCACCCGCCTCGTCTTGGAAGGCCTCGAGCTCGATGTCTCCGGCGCCCACGGGGGCCTCGAAGCTCCAGGGGCCCGGGCGCTCGATGAGCAGCTTGCCGCGGGCCGCCATGCCGCCGGGGGCCTTCGGGTCCGGCACGCGGACGTCGAGGTCGATCGGGCTGTCGAGCGGGCTGTCGACCCGCCCCGACACGGTGACCTTCGGGCCGGTGGCGGTCGAGAACGGGCTGCCGCCGCCGCCTTCGCCCGGCTGCCCCTGCTTGGCCTCGGCGGCCGCATAGAAGCGCGGGTCCAAGGGGACCGGCGTGCCCGACACATGCTCGGGCCAGCAGGCGGGCGCCGCCCCCAGCGCGAGCAGCCCCAGCCGGGCGCGCAGGCCGCGCGTCATCCGGCCCCCGCGGCCCGGTACCAAGCCACCGTGCGGGCGAGCCCCTCTTCGAGCGGCACCACGGCGCGCCAGCCCAGCAGGGCGGCGGCCCGGGAGGGGTCCAGGCACTTGCGAGGCTGGCCGTCCGGGCGCGACGGGTCGAAGGTGATGGGGCCAGGGTAGCCGACCGCCGCTGCGACCGCGCTTGCGAGCTGGCGGATCGACCGCTCGTCCCCGCTGCCGATGTTGATGGCGCCGTCGAAGCCGATGCTGGCGAGCACACCCTCCGCGGCGTCGGTGATGTAGAGATGCTCGCGCGTGGGCGTGCCGCTGCCCCAGACCTCCAGCGCGGGCGGTGCGGCGAGGCAGCGCTGGATCAAGGCGGCGATGACGTGCGCGCGCGCGGGGGAGAGGTGATCTCCCGGGCCGTAGAGGTTGGCGAGCAGCGGCGAGGCCACCGGCAAGCCGTGCTGGGCCGAATACGCAGCCCCCAGCTCGATCATCAGCCGCTTTGCCATGCCGTAGGCCGCGTTGAGCGGCTCGGGCGCGCCGTCCCACAGCGCCTCTTCGCGGAAGGGCACCGGGCAGTCGCGCGGGTAGGCGCAGGCCGACCCCACGCCGACGACCGCCCGCACGCCGGCCACCTGCGCGGCGTCCAGGACGGCGAGGGCCATCAGCGCGTTGTCTCGGCCGCTCTCGACCGGGTGGTCTCGCATCCAGCCGATGCCGCCGCCTTGCACCGCGGCGTGCACCACGACGTCCGGCCGGAGCGCGACAAAGAGCGCGCGCACCGCCGCCGGGTCTCGCAGGTCTGCGGCTGCGCGCCCCGGCGCGAGCACCGTGGCCCCGCGCGCCTCGGCGGCGGCCTGCAGATGGCCGCCGAGGAAGCCGCTGCCCCCGGTGAGCAAGAGCCGCACGCCGTCCAGGCGGCGCGCGCCCACGGCGCCCCGGCCATCCCAGGGAGGGGGCCCGCCCATCGCCTACACGTTGCTGAAGGGGCGCTCGACCCGTACGACCCGCAGCCCGCGCACGAGCTCGGAGAGGCCGGTGTCGATGTCCACGGCCGTCTCGTAGCCGGTGGCCCGGATCCGCGAGTAGTCCACCTGGTAGTCCCGGCGGTCTTCGTCGCGGCCGATCTCGGCGAAGTGCACGAGAAAGGGCGTGCGGGCCTGCAGCAGCCGCACGACGTCCTCCTTCGTGTAGTTGAGGGAGTCGTGCCCCACGTTGTAGACGCGGTGGTGCAGGCGGTCCGGGTGGGCGATGACGTGCTCGAAGGCCCGCGCGATGTCGGTGACGTGGATGAACGTGCGGCGGAAGTGCTTCTCGTAGACGACGAGAAAGCGGTTGTGCACCGCCTGGAACGCGAAGTCGTTGATCAGCAGGTCCAGCCGCAGGCGGGCGGAGAGCCCGAAGGCCGTGGCGAAGCGCAAGGCGATGCTGCCCGGGCGCCCGAGCACGATGCGCTCGGCCTCGGTTTTCGTTTCGCCGTAGAGCGAGAGCGGGTTGAGCGGGGTGTCCTCGGTGCAGACGCCGAGCACCTCGCCGTAGTTGCTGCCCGTGCTCGCGTAGATGACCCGCGCGTCCGGCGGCGCGCACTCCACGACGTTGCGGGTGCCGTCGATGTTGACCTCGACGGCGCGGCGCGGCAGCTTTTTGCAGAGCGGGTAGCCCACGAGCGCGGCCAGGTGCACCACCGCGTCGGCCCCGGCCAGCTCCCGCGACAGCGCCTGCGCGTCGGTGACGTCCACCTCGGCGAAGGAGAAGTTGGGATGCAGGAAGTGCGGGAGGAGCGCTTGCCCGCCGTAGAGGAGGTTGTCCACGGCGTGGACGCGGTGCCCGGCGGCGAGGAGGCGCGGCACGAGCGACGAACCAATGTAGCCGGCCCCGCCGGTGACGACGATCTTCATGGGGACAGCATAGCAGGGGCGCGCGCGCCGCGGGCCGCCGTCCCCGCCCTTCGGCCCGGAGATCCCGTGCGAACCCCGTTCCCCCATCTCTCTCCCTGGCTGCGCGGGCGCGTGTCGGCGGTGGACCACGCGAGCCGCCTGCTGCGCGCGAACCCCTGGGGAGACCCGGCGCACCGCGATCTGTGGGTGTGGGCGCCGCCCGGTCACGGGCGCGCCGGCGATGCGCGTCTGCCCGCCGTGCTGGTGCTGCCGGACTTCGGCGACACGGCCGAGGGCCTGCTCGCCCGCCGCCTCGACGCGCCCGGGCTGCACACCCGCTTCGACCACCTGCTCGCCGCGACCGACTGCCCGCCCTTCCTCGCCGTGCTGCCCGACGCGCTCAGCACGGTGGGCGGCACGCAGTACGTGGACAGCGCCGGCATCGGCGCCTACGCGAGCTGGCTCGCCACCGAGGTCCTGCCCTTCATCGACGGGCGCTTCCGCACCTCTGGCCGCTGGGCGGTGCTCGGCGTTGGCAGCGGCGGATTTGGGGCCCTGCACCTTGCGATGGCCTTCCCCGGCCGCTTCGCGGCGGTGGGCGCCATCGCGCCGGAGTTGGGCTTCGGCGGAGCGCGGTCTGCGCCGGCCGCGGCCATCGGCCCCATCGCCGCGGCCGGCGGCCCGCGGGCCTTCCTGGACGCTTGGTGGGCGGCGGACGAAGCCCCCGCGGCGCCGCTCGACGCGCTGCGCCTGCTCTGCCGGGCGGCTGCCTTCGGCGACGGCACGCCGGAGGACGATGGCTTCCCGGGGCGGCTGCCGGCCGATCCCCGGACGGGTGCGCTGCGCCCGGAGGTGCTGGCGGCGTGGGCCCGCTTCGACCTGCCCG
>JBEIVK010000573.1:0-3095 GCA_040373935.1 Alphaproteobacteria bacterium | reverse complement strand
GAGGCGGCGTGCGCTGCCCTCTGGGACGAGGCGCAGGCGGCCCGCGCTGCGAGCGTCTGGCGCCCAGAAGACCACGGCTGGCGGCTGTTTCGCCTGTGCCAGCTGCTTGGGGTACCGGGAGAGGCGCTGGCCGACGCGGGGCCCTCCACGGCCGCAGCGCTGCTCGCCGCGCTGGAGGAGTTCCCGCCGCTTGCACGCCAACGAGTCTGGCAGGACGCCTTGGAGGCCGGGCTACGGGAGCAGGTGCTCGACGCCCTCGCCGCCCGGCGGGAGGCCGGGCTCTGGTCGCGCGACACCCGGCCGGCGGCGCAGATCGCCTTTTGCATGGACGACCGCGAGGAGGGCATCCGCCGGCACCTCGAAGCGCACCACCCGTCCTTCGAGACCTTCGGGGTCGCCGGCTTCTTCGGCGTGCCCATGCACTTCCAGGGCCTCGACGACCGCGCCTCCTTCCCGCTCTGCCCCATCGTCGTGCGGCCCGTGAACGCCGTCCGGGAGGTGCCGCGCCCGGGAGCCGAGGCCGCCGCCACCGCCCACGCCGCCGGTCGCGCGCGCTTGGCCGCCTGGCAGACGTGGCGCAACGGCCTCCAGCGCAGCGTGCTCGGCGGAGCGCTCGCGCTGGACGCCCTCGGGGTCGGCCTCGCGGTGCCCTTCGCCCTCCGGCTCGCGGCGCCGCGCCTGCACCGCCGCGCCACGGCCGCGCTCACCCGCGCCCTCGTGCCCCCCGCCTCCACCACGCTCACCGTCACGGCAGCGCCGGCCGACACCGCGCCCGTCACGGCGGACGCGCCGCGCGACGGCTTCGCCGAGTCCGAGCAAGCGGACCGCGTCGCTGGTCTGCTGCGCAACATGGGGTTGGTCGCAGACTTCTCCCGGCTCGTGGTGCTGATGGGCCACGGCAGCATCTCGCAGAACAACCCGCACCTCGCGGCCTACGATTGCGGCGCGTGCTCGGGCCGGCACGGCGGCCCCAACGCGCGGGCCTTCGCCGCGATGGCCAACCGGCCGCCCGTGCGGGCCGCGCTCGCCCAGCGCGGCATCGCCATCCCGGCCGACACCTGGTTCCTGGGCGCGGAGCACAACACCTGCGACGAGGCCATCGATTGGTTCGACCTTGACCTCCTCCCGGAGTCCCACCACGCCGCGCATGCGGCCCTGGTCGCCGCGCTGGACGACGCCCGCGCCCACTCCGCGCACGAGCGCTGCCGCAAGCTGTTCCACGCCCCTCCGGCGCCAACGCCCAGCCGCGCGCTGCGGCACGTCGAGGCGCGCTCCCTCGACGTCGCGCAGCCACGCCCGGAGCTGGGCCACGCCACCAACGCCATCGCGGTGGTGGGTCGCCGGGCGCTGACCCGCGGCCTGTTCCTGGACCGCCGCGCCTTCCTGGTGAGCTACGACCCCGGGGTAGACCCGGACGGCCGCGTGCTGGAGGGGATCCTGGCGGCCGTGGGGCCGGTCGGGGCCGGCATCAACCTCGAGTACTACTTCAGCACGGTGGACAACGAAGGCTGGGGATGCGGCTCCAAGGTCCCCCACAACCTCGTCGGGCTCGTCGGGGTGATGGAAGGCAGCGAAAGCGACCTCCGCACCGGGCTGCCACGGCAGATGATCGAGGTGCATGAGCCGGTTCGTCTGCTGCTCGTCGTGGAGGCCACGCCCGCCACCCTGCTGGGCATCGCCGCGCGCCAGCCCGGAGTGCACGAGCTGGTCGCGGGCGCCTGGGTGCAGCTGGTGTCGGTGGACCCGGCGACGGGCGCCGCCGCCCGCTTCCGTCCCGGCGTCGGCTTCGTGCCGGTCGAGACCGACCCGGGGCGGGTCCCGCGCATCGCGCGCAGCGCCGACTGGTACGCCGGCACGATGGACTTCGTGCCGCCAGCCCTCCTGACGCCCGCCGGCGCGGTGCCGCATGCTTGACCTCCTCCTCGGACTCGGTCCCGTCGCGCCGGCCGTCGTGGGGCTCCTTCTCTTGGGGTGGCCGCTGGTCGGTCCGTCCTGGGAAGAGCGCCACGAGCGCGTCGTCGCCCGCGTCGCCGGGATGGCCCTGCTGGTCACCCTCACCGCCGACGCCGCCTGGCTCGCCCTCAGCCTGCGCGGCGGGCTCGCCGAGCGCACCTTCGGCCTCTGGCTCGAGCACCCGCGGGTCGCCTGGTCCCTGTCGGCCAACCTCCCGCTGGCGGCCATCGCGCTCACGATGGCCCTCGCGAGCGCCGCCGCGCTCCGCTTCGCCGTGACGTACATGCACCGCGAGTCGCGCTTCGCGAAGTTTGTCGGCGGCCTTCTGCTGTTCAGCGGGGCGATGCAGCTCATCGCGCTCGGCGGCAACCCGGCGCTGACATTTCTGGGCTGGGAGGTCGCGGGGGCCTGCTCGGCGCTGCTCATCGCCTACCGAACCGAGCGCCCCGCGGCGGTTGCGGGTGGCGTGCGCGCCTTGCTCACCAACCGCGTGGGCGACGCGGCGTTCTTGCTGGCCCTCGGGCTCTGGGCGTCCGCCCGGGGCGGTCTCGACTGGGCAGACGCGTCTGCGGTCGCGGCGGCGTCCCCGGCGGTGCCCGTGCTGCTGGTGATCGCGGCGGCGGCGAAGAGCGCGCAGCTGCCCTTCACCCCCTGGATCGCGCGGGCCATGGAGGGCCCGACTCCATCGTCGACGCTCTTCTACGGCGCAGCGATGGTGCACGCCGGCCTCGTGCTCTTGATTCGCGCCGGGGACGCCCTCGCGCTCTCGGCCCCCGCCGCGGCCCTGGCCGTGGGCATCGGGCTCCTCAGCGCCGTGGTTGGCGGCCTCGCCGCCCTCGCCCAGCCGGACGTCAAAGGGGGCTTGGTGCAGGCGGCCGTGGCCCAGATTGGCCTCGGGTTCATCGGCGTCGGCCTTGGCCTTCCCGGATGGGCTGCGCTCCACCTCTGCGCGCACGCGCTGGTGCGCGGCATGCAGTTCATCCTGTCGCCCGCGCACCTGTCCGAGCTCCCGCCGGGCCGCACGCCGGCCATCGGGGGCTGGCTCGCCTCGCAAGCCCGCCTCCAGCGCGCCGCCCGCGAGCGCTTCTACCTCGAAGCCGCCCACGAAAACCTGGTCGCCGCGCCCCTGCGCGCCCTCGCCG
>JBEIVK010000619.1:0-2850 GCA_040373935.1 Alphaproteobacteria bacterium | reverse complement strand
GCAGGTCGCCATCGCCCACAACGGCAACCTGACGAACGCGGTCGCGCTTCGCCTGGAGCTGGAGGCCCGGGGCAGCATCTTCGCCTCCACGTCGGACACCGAGGTCATCCTGCACCTGCTGGCCACCTCGGCGCAGGGCACCTTCGTCAACCGGCTGGTCGACGCGCTCTCGCGGGTGGAGGGCGCGTACAGCCTCGTGCTGCTCACCGAGGACAAGCTGGTCGCCGTGCGAGACCCTTGGGGCTTCCGCCCGCTCGTGCTCGGCCAGCGCGGAGACGCGCTCGTGGTCGCGAGCGAGACCTGCGCGCTGGACCTCACCGACGCGCGCTACCTCCGCGAGGTCGAGCCCGGGGAGATGATCATCGTCGATGCCGACGGCATGCGCTCGTTGAGGCCCTTCGCGCGGCGGCCCCGGCGGGCCTGCGTGTTCGAGCACATCTACTTCGCCCGGCCAGACTCGGTGGTCTTCGGGATGAGCGTGTACGAGACGCGCAAGCAGCTGGGGCGGTTGCTCGCTGCCGAGCAGCCGGCGCGGGCCGACATGGTGTGTCCGGTGCCGGACTCCGGGGTCCCTGGCGCGCTCGGCTATGCCGAGGCGAGCGGCATTCCCTTCCAGTTGGGGCTCCTGCGCTCTCACTACGTGGGGCGCACCTTCATCGAGCCGCTGCAGCACCTTCGCGACTCGAGCGTGAAGCTGAAGCTCGCGCCGGTGCGCAGCCTCATCGCCGGCAAGCGCCTCGTCGTGGTGGACGACAGCCTGGTACGCGGCACCACATCGCGCAAAATCGTCGCCATGCTGCGCGACGCCGGGGCCGCGGAGGTGCACCTTCGGATCACGGCGCCGCCGACGACGGGCGCCTGCTTTTATGGCGTCGACACGCCGGAGCCGGCCCAACTCATCGCGCACCGCATGGGCGTGGAGGACATCCGGGCCTACCTCGGCGCCGACAGCCTGGGCTACCTGTCGCTGGAGGGGCTGCGCAGCGCCGAGGGTGAGGGGCGCGGCGGCTTCTGTGAAGCATGTTTCTCTGGGGATTATCCGGTGGAGGGCCCGGCCGGCGCCGGTCGCGGGCAGCTCCCTCTCTTCGCCTGAGCCTGCGGGGTGCTATCCTCCCGCGGCGCCGTGGACGGGCGCGGGAGCGGGCATGGGCAAGGCCATCGGGATCGATCTCGGCACCACGAACACCGCCGTCGCGGTGTTGGTCGACGGTCGCCCGCGCGTCTTGGAGGACGACAAGGGCTATCGGGTGCTGCCCTCTTGCCTGAGCGTGAAGGCAGACGGCACCATCATCGTGGGCCAGGCCGCACGGGCGCTCTCGCTGACGCAGCCGGACCGCTCGGTCCACGCGGTGAAGCGGCTCATCGGTCGGCGCTTCGACAGCCCCGAAGTCACCGAGATGCGCGGCCGGATGGCGTTCCCGATCGAGCCTGCCCCGGACGGCGGCTGCCTCGTGCGCATCGGCGGAACGGCGTGGACGCCGGTGGAGGTGAGCGCGTTGGTCCTGCAGGCGGCGCGTGGCATCGCGGAGCGCGCGTTGGACGAAGAGATCGACGAGGCGGTCATCACCGTCCCGGCCTACTTCAACCACGCGCAGCGCAGCGCCACCTTCGAGGCTGCCCGCCTCGCGGGGCTCCGCTGCGAGCGGCTCCTGAACGAGCCCACCGCGGCGGCGCTGGCCTACGGCTACCGCAAGGAGATCGAGCGCACCGTCGTCGTCTACGACCTGGGCGGCGGGACCTTCGACGTCTCGGTGCTGCACTTGTCCAAGGGCGTCTACGAGGTCCTCGCCACCAGCGGGGAAACCTACCTCGGCGGCGAAGACTTCGATCATCGTCTCGTGGAGCACCTCGCGCTGCATTTCCAGGGCGAGCACAGCGTGGACCTCCGTCGGGACCGCGGGGCGGTGCAGCGCCTGAAAGACGCCGCTGAACGCGCGAAGTGCGAGCTCTCCTTCACCGACCGGACGACGGTCCTCGTGCCGCGCATCACGGCCACGGAGAGCCTCGAGGTCGCGGTGTCGCGGCTCACGCTCGAGGGCCTCGTGCAGGACTTGGTGGACCGCACGCTGGAGATCACCCGGAAGGCCGTGCTGGACGCCGGGCTGCAGGTCTCGGACGTGGACGACGTCATCCTCGTGGGCGGACAGACGCGCATGCCGCGCGTGCGGGAGGCCATCGGCGCGTTCTTCCGCAAGGAGCCCTCGCGCACCGTGCACCCGGAGGAGGTCGTCGCCATTGGCGCGGCGGTGCACGCGAACAGTCTCGTGCAGGCGGAGGGGTCGCGGCCGCTGTTGTTGGACGTGACCCCGTTTTCGCTGGGGATCGACGTTGCGGGCGGGCTCTACCAGCCGGTGCTCCACCGCAACACGCATGTGCCGGCCGTCGGCAGCCGGGTGTTCGCCACCGCCCACGACAACCAAGCCTCCGTCGAGGTCACGGTTCGGCAGGGCGACAGTCGCGTCTCGGCCGAGAACGAGTTCCTCGGGCGCTTCGTGATGAGCGGGCTCACGCCGGCGCCGCGGATGGCCACGAAGGTGGAGGTCAGCTTTCGCTTGGACGCGAGCGGCATGCTGCACGTCAGCGCGGTCGAGCAGGCGACGGGCGAGCGCAAGCAGATCACCATCCAGAACTACGCCGAGGTCGCGCAGGGCCAGGCCCCGGCGCGGGTCGAAGGGGATGTCCCGGTGGTGGCAGCCCCCGCCGCGCCGGCCCCGGAGAAGGTCGGCATCTTCGGGCGCCTCTTCGGGCGCGGAAAAAAGACCGAAAAAGCCGCGCCGCCGGCCGCCGCTGCCCCTGCCGCGCCGGCTGCGGCCCCTGCACCGGCGGCGGCGCCGGCGTCGGCCGCTCCGG
>JBEIVK010000977.1:0-1594 GCA_040373935.1 Alphaproteobacteria bacterium | reverse complement strand
GGGTGACGGCCGGAGGCCGGCAGCCGCCCCACGCCCGAACAGCCAGGCAGCGGCACCGGGGGCGCGGGCGCGCGTTAGCGGCGGACGATGGACGGCACCTCCAGCGATGCGGGCCTCGTTGCCCTGCTGGGCCCGACGAACACGGGCAAGACGCACCGGGCGATTCGCCGGATGTTGGGGCGTCGTACCGGCATGATCGGCCTGCCGCTGCGCCTGCTGGCCCGAGAGGTGTACGAGCGGGTGAAGGCGGAGGCGGGGGAGGGCGCGGTCGCGCTGGTCACGGGCGAGGAGAAGCGGGTGCCGGCCGGGGCCCGGTACTGGGTGTGCACGACGGAGTCGATGCCGCTGGGGCGGCCCGTGGACGTCCTGGCGGTGGACGAGATCCAGCTCGCGGCGCACAAGGAGCGGGGCCACACGTTTACGCAGCGGCTGCTGCACGCGCGCGGGGTGCGGGAGACGTGGCTCCTGGGCGCCGAGACCATGGCGCCCTTGGTGCAGGAGCTGCTGCCACACGCGGAGATCCGTCGGCAACCCAGGCTCTCGCAGCTGCGGTACGCGGGGGCGTGCCCGCTCGGGGGTCTGCCGCGGCGCAGCGCGGTGGTGGCGTTCTCCGTGGAACAGGTCTACGAGATCGCGGAGAAGCTGCGGCGGAAGCGGGGAGGGGCCGCGGTGGTGCTGGGAGCGCTGTCGCCGCGCACGCGCAACGCGCAGGTGGCGCTCTATGAGTCGGGGGCGGTGGATTACCTCGTCGCGACCGACGCGATCGGCATGGGGCTCAACCTGGACGTGGACCACGTCGCCTTCGCGGCGCTGCGCAAGTGGGACGGGCGCCAGCTGCGGGACCTCGACTTGCCGGAGATGGCGCAGATCGCCGGTCGTGCCGGGCGTTTTCGACGGGATGGGACCTTCGGCACCGTGGGGGACGCGCCGCCGCTGGACCCGCGCGCGGCCGCGGCCATCGAGGGGCACAGCTTCGCGCCGGTGACGCGGCTGGTGTGGCGGAACGACGCCCTGGACTTCTCCTCGGTGGACGCGCTGCTGCGGTCCTTGCGGGAGCGGCCGCCGCGGCGGTGCTTTGTGCCGGTGGACGACGCAGAGGACACCGCCACCTTGGCGCGGCTGCTCGCGGTGCCGCGGGTGCGCGAGGAGGCGGCGGGCCCGGAGGCGGTGGCGCTGCTGTGGGAGCTGGCGCGCATCCCGGACAGTCGGCGTCAAAAAGACGACCAGCACGCCCATCTCCTCGCAGAAATCTTCTTTGCGCTGCGCGGCAAGGCGGGGCGGGTGTCGGCGGACTGGCTGGCCGAGCGCTTCGGCCGCCTGGACCGCACGGACGGCGACATCGAAGCCTTGACCGCCCGCATCGCCTGGGTGCGGACGTGGAACACCATCGTCCAGCACGCCGCGTGGCTGGAGGCGGCCGCCGAGTGGCAGGGGCGCGCGCGGGCCCTGGAGGAGCGCATCTCGGACGCGCTGCACGCGCTGCTCACCGGGCGCTTCGTGGACGAGCGCGGGCGCGGGGCGGTGGCACCCCGGCCGGCCGCGCGGGCGGCGGCCGACGCGGCCGGGGAGGAGGCCGCGGTGGCAGAGGCGGCGG
>JBEIVK010000893.1:0-1785 GCA_040373935.1 Alphaproteobacteria bacterium | reverse complement strand
GGCGCCGCGACCGCGGAGGGGGCCCGGTGCCCGGCCGGCGGCCGGGCAGGCGCCCGTTGGGGTGCGCGCGGTGGGGCCGGAGCCTACAAGCAGACGCCGGTGGCGCAGCGGAAGGAGGCGCCGGCGCCCCAGCCGGAGAAGCCGGGGATGTCGTCGGGCGCGTTGTCGGTGCTGGCGGCGCCGAAGTCGACGTTGGTGACCTCGACCGTGGAGGTGACGTCGATGGCGATGGCGCCGGCCCGCCCGGCGGTGTTGGCGGTGACGGCGCTGTCGGTGAGGCGGACGACCTCGGTGCCGACGCCCCCCGCGTGGATGGCGCCGCCCTCGGCGCCGGCGCGGTTGGCGTCGAAGGTGGTGTCGTAGAAGCTGGCGTCGAGCAGGCCCCAGCCGCCGGTGAGGCTGATGGCGCCGCCGTAGATGTTGGCGACGTTGCCGAGGAAGCTGCTGGAGACGGTGACCGAGAGGTCGGTGCCCCACTGCTGGTAGGCGATGGCGCCGCCGATGACGCTGGCGGTGTTGGCCGAGAAGGTGCACCGCTCGTAGCTGTAGGACATGCTGCCCCAGCCGTTGGAGGACAGCGCGCCGCCGGCGTAGTCGGCGAAGTTGGCGGTGAAGGTGGTGTCGACGATGCAGGCGCCGGGGCCGGCGAAGGAGCCGTTGAAGGCGATGGCGCCGCCCTCGTAGCCGGTGCGGTTGTCGGTGAAGGTGGCGTCGTAGAGCGCGAGGCTTCCGGCGGTGTCGGCGAAGAGGCCGCCGCCCGCGTAGTTGGCCGCATTGTCCGAGAAGGACGGGCCGACCAGGATGGCAGTGCTGGCCGCCGCGGCGATGCCGCCGCCCTGGTAGCCGGCGGTGTTGGCGTCGATGGTGCCGCCCGAAACCTCGAGGGTGCCGCCGCTGTGGTACACGCCGCCGCCCTCGTAGGCTGCGGTGTTGCCGGCGATGTCGAGCGCGCAGAGGCGGAGGGCGCCGCCTTGGCCGAGGATGCCGCCGCCGGAGCCGGCGGTGCTGCCCCCGGTGACGCCGAGGTCGGCCACGGTGACGTCGGGGGCGGACACGGTGAGCGTGGAGCCCACGCCCGCGCCGTCCAGCACGGTGGAGGTGGGTCCGTAGCCGCGGAGGATGAGGCCGCGGGTGGAGACGGTGAGCCCGCCGGACCAGGTGCCGGGGCAGATGGCCACGGTGTCGCCGGGCAGGGCGTCGTCGAGGGCGGCTTGGACGGTGGGGTAGACCGCGCCCGACGAGAGCCAGGCGGCGACGCCGCTGGCGCAGGGGCTCGGGTCCAGCACGTCGACCGGGCAGTCGATCTCTGGCGCGTCGGCGCAGGGGTCCACGGAGGGGTACGGCTCCTCGGGGGTGCCAGTGTCGGGAGGGGCGGTGTCGACCGTGCCATCCCCTGCGCCATCGTCTCCCGCGCCGCCGCTGGTGGTGCCGCCGTCGCTGGAGCCGCCGTCGCTGGAGCCGCCGTCGTCGGGGCTGCCGTCGTCGCTGGGGCCGGCACCGTCCGAGCCGCCGGGGCTGTCCGCGCCGCCGCCGAAGCCGGCGGTGTCGGTGGGGGGCGCCGGGGCGGCGCCGGTGTCGGTGGGCGCGGGGGCGTTGTCCCCGAGGGGCTTGAGGGTGGACTCGACACCGCAAGCGATGAGCAGGGCGAACAGCATGGGGGGGGGCCTCCAAGCCCCCAGAATACCCGCCTGGGAAGCACCCGCAAGCCCGCGTGTCCAGCCCGCGGGGCCGCGCCAGGGAGACCGGAGCGCGCCGCGCAGCGGCGGGGCCGGGCCGGCACGGGCC
>JBEIVK010000783.1:0-2085 GCA_040373935.1 Alphaproteobacteria bacterium | reverse complement strand
GGCCCCCCCCGGCCCCCAAAACAAACCCCCCGTGCTCGGCGGGTAGGCGGGGGTCGCCACCCGCGCCTTGGTGGTGGCCAGCCCCCCGCGCTTGGCGTGGGGCCACGTCCCGGAGTCCCTCAAGGACAAGATGGTCCTCAGCCTGGACCTCGCGGCCCTCCTCGCCGGCGCCAAGTACCGCGGCGAGTTCGAGGAGCGCCTGAAGGCCGTGCTCAAGGACGTCGAAAACAGCCATGGGCAGGTCATTCTGTTCATCGACGAGCTGCACACCATGGTCGGCGCCGGCAAGACCGAGGGCTCCATGGACGCCGGCAACATGCTCAAGCCGGCCCTCGCCCGCGGCGAGCTGCGCTGCATCGGCGCCACCACGCTCGACGAGTACCGCAAGCACCTCGAAAAGGACAAGGCCCTCGAGCGCCGCTTCCAGCCCGTCTACGTGGGCGAGCCCACCGTGGACGACACCATCTCCATCCTGCGCGGCATCAAGGAGAAGTACGAGACGCACCACGGCATCAAGATCACCGACGACGCCATCGTCGCCGCCGCCACCTTGTCCGACCGCTACCTCCCGGATCGCCAGCTCCCCGACAAGGCGATCGACCTCATCGACGAGGCGGCGTCTCGGCTCAAGATGGAGATCGAGAGCCTGCCGGCCCCCATCGACACCCTCGAGCGCAAGATCCGCGGCATGAAGGTCGAGCTGCAGGCCCTCTCCCGCGAGACGGACAAGTCCGCCGTGGACCGCGCGGCCGCCCTGCGCGAGGAGATGGCCGGCCTCGAAGAGAAGTCCAACGAGCTGCGGGCCCGCTGGAACGCCGAAAAGACGGCCCTGGATGGCATCCAGGAGAAGCGCCAGGAGATCGAGGAGAAAATGCACCAGCTCGAGATCGCCGAGCGCCACGGCGACTACGCCGGCGCCTCCGAGCTCAAGTTCGGCCGCATCCCCGTGCTGCAGCGCGAGATCGCCGCCTTGGAAGACAAGCTCCGCGAGCTGCAAGGCGAAGACGGCGGCATGCTGCGCGAGGTCGTCACCGACGAAGACGTCGCCACCGTCGTCAGCCGCTGGACGGGAATCCCCGTCAACAAGCTGAAGCAAGGCGAGCAGGAGCGCCTCCTCAAGATGGAGGACAACCTCCACAACCGCGTCATCGGCCAGCACGACGCCGTGGTCGCCGTCGCCAACGCCGTCCGCCGCGCCCGCGCCGGCCTGCAAGACCCGAACCGCCCCATCGGCTCGTTCATCTTCCTCGGCCCCACGGGCGTCGGCAAAACCGAGCTCGCCAAGGCCCTCGCCGAGTTCCTGTTCGACGACGAAGGCAACATCGTGCGCATCGACATGTCCGAGTACATGGAGAAGCACACGGTCGCCCGCCTCATCGGCGCGCCCCCCGGCTACGTCGGCTACGACGAGGGCGGGCAGCTCACCGAGGCCGTGCGCCGCCGCCCCTACTCCGTCGTTCTCCTCGACGAGATCGAGAAGGCCCACCCCGACGTCTTCAACATCCTGCTGCAGGTGCTCGACGACGGCCGCCTCACCGACTCCAAGGGCCGCACGGTCGACTTCAAAAACACCGTAATGATCCTCACCTCCAACATCGGCTCCCGCCGCATCATGGAGGCGAAGGGGGGACCGCGAGAAGGCCGTCGACGGCGTGATGGACGAGCTGCGCCGCACGCTCAAGCCCGAGTTCCTCAACCGCATCGACGACGTCATCGTGTTCGACGCCCTCACCCGCGCCAACATGGACCACATCTTCGACATCCAGCTCAAGCGCGTGGGCAAGCTGCTCGCGGCCCGTCAGCTGCAGATCGCCGTCAGCCCCGAGGCCCGCACCGCGCTCTGCGACGCCGGCTTCGACCCCACCTTCGGCGCCCGCCCGCTCAAGCGCGCCATCCAGCAGTACCTGCTCAACCCGATGTCCAAGGCCATCGTGGGCAGCGGCTATGAGCCCGGCGACACCGTGCGCGTCACCCTCGAGGGCGAGGAGATCACCTTCCAGCGAGAGGCGGCCCCGGCTCCGGCCTGAGCCTGCATCTGCAGCGGGTTTTCCGGGTTTTGGGGCGGGGGCTGCGCCCCCGCAACGC
>JBEIVK010000129.1:0-8683 GCA_040373935.1 Alphaproteobacteria bacterium | reverse complement strand
GCGCCGCCCCCGGCGGCCCGCGCGGGGGCGGCCCGACCCGTCCGGCCCGGGCGGCGCGGGCGGCCGCCCACTCCTGGGCCAGGACCGGCAAGAACCGCAGGGCCGCGGCGACGAGCAGCGCAAGACCGGGGGGCACCCGCAGCGCGCGCAGCGCCGCGAGCAGCCGGTCCGGCGGCGTGGAGCGCGCCACCGCGAGCCCCGCGAGCAGGCCCGCCACGAAGCGCAAGGACTGGGCGGCCCCGTAGCGCAGTCCCTCGCGGTGCAGCTCCACGGGGCCGACGTCCACCAGCACCACCCGCGGCTGGATGGGCGAGAACAGGCCCTGCGAGAGCGCCGTGCCCCAGACGAGACCCAGGCAGGTGAGCAGCAGGCCGGCGGCCACCCGCGCCGGGGGCGGGCGCAGCAACCAGGGGAGCGCGCACAGGGCGCACAGCGCGCCCAGCGCGAGCGGCCGCTCCAGGAGGATGGCCAGCAGGCCCACCGCCGCCACGAGGCCGAGGCGCACGCGCGGGTCCATCAGCGGCACGCCGCAGCGGCGAGGGCGGCCGCGTCGAGCAAGGGCAGCCCGCGGGCCGCACAGAAGGCCGCGAGGGGCGGCAGCGGCAAGGCGGCCGGGAGGGCGCCAGCGACCGCGGCGGGGGGACCGTCCGCGACGATGCGGCCCGCCTCCATCACGAGCACCCGGCTCGCCCGCCGCAGCGCGAGATCCAGGTCATGGGTGGCAAAAACGAGGGCGGGCGGCCCCGCGGGCCCCTCCAGCGCCGCGAAGGCCGCGGCCACGGGGCCGGCGTCCTGGCCGGCCGTCGGCTCGTCGAGCAGCAGCACGTCGGGCCGCGCCGCCGCCGCCGCCGCGACCGCGACGCGCAAGCGCTGCCCCCGCGAGAGGGCCTGCGGGGGCTGGGCCTCCAGCCCGACCAGCCCAAACGCAGCGAGCCAATCCGCCAGCGGTGCGCCCCGCGCCCCCGAGGCGAGCTCGGCGTCCACGCGCCCGCAGAACAGCGCGAGGTCCGGGTCTTGGGGCACCGCGACCACCCGGCCGTGGCGGCGCACGCCGCGGCCCGGCAGCGCGCCGGCCAAGGCCGCGAGCAGCGTGGACTTGCCCGCGCCGTTCGCCCCGAGCAGCGCCACCCGCTCGCCGGCGCGCACGGTGAGCCCGACGCCGTGCAACACCGGCTGGCCGCCGCGGGCCACGCGCAGGTGGTCGGCGGCGAGCAGGACCGGGCCCAGGGGCGGGGCGGCGTCCGGGGCCGGCACCGCGTAGCGCAGGTCGGCCGGGACAAGCGGGTGCAGGCGGTCCGCGAGGTCCAGGGGGCCCGGCAGGGCGACGCCGGCCGCGCGCAGCGCCGCGAGGGAGGCCGAGCCCGGGACCACGTCGGAGACCGGCACATCGAGCTGCAGGCGCCCATCGGCCACCAGCCAGACCCGCGTCGCCCAGGCCAGCGCGAGGGCGAGGCGGTGCTCGACGAGCAGGACGGCCGCGCCCGCATCCGCGCGCGCGCCGAGCTGGTCCAGGAGCGCGAGGGCGCCCGCCGGATCCAGGTGGGCGAGGGGCTCGTCCAACAGCAGCAGTCCCGCCCCGCGGGCCAACGCGCAGGCCGTCACGAGGCGCTGCGCCTGCCCGCCCGAGAGGGCCTCGGTGGGCCGCTCCGGGTCCTCCGGCAGACCGGCATCCCGCAAGCGCGGGCGGAGCCCGTCCAGCGGCGCGCCGGCGAGCACCAGCTCGTCGCCCACGCGGCCGGCCAGCAGCTGGTCGGCCGGCTCCTGACCGACGAACCCCACCCGCGCGGCGCGGGCCGCCGGGGCGAGCGACCACGGGTCCTGCCCGTCCACCACGACCGCGCCGTCGAGCCGGCCCCCTCCCGCGCGGGCCGCCAGCCCCAAGATGCAGCGCAGCAGCGTGCTCTTTCCACCGCCCGTCGGCCCCGTCACGAGCACCCGCTCGCCGGGCCCCACGGTCGCGTGGACCCCCGCCAGGCCGAGCCGCCCGCCCGGGTAGGTGTACCCGAGCCCGCGGAGCCCGAGGCGCGCGCTCACCGCTGCACCGCGCGCAGAGCGTCGGTCACGGGGCGGGCCAGGGCCGCGCCCAGCAGCGGGTAGAGCACCCCGGGCCCCAGCACCACCGCGAAAACCCAGCCCGGCGCGTAGGCCAGCCGGTAGAGCACGGCCTGGCTCGCCAAGGTGGCCGCGGCGCCGAGCCCGCCCGCGACCGCCAGCACGAGCCCGACCCGGACCGCCGCCCCGCGGGGCGCGCCAGCGCCGGATGTGAGGCCAACAGCCCAAAACCCGAGTTCGAGCAGCAAGACCCGGGCGCCGACGAAGAAGGGGTCCACCGGAGAGAAGGCGCCGAAGACCACGCCACCGAGCAGCCAGCCCACCAGCACGAAGAGGCCGGCCACCCCTGGCCGCGGGGCGAGCTGCACCAGCACGGCCAGCAGCAGCACGCGCAGGGTGTCGTCCACCAGGGCCGTGAAGAAGACGGCGAAGGGCCCCAGCACCGCGCCCAGCCCGGCGGAGAGCAGCGTGACCGCCCCGCCGACGACGAGCTGCACGGCCGAGAACAGGCCGACGAGGAAGAGCATCGCGGTGGGCAGGCGCAGCCAGGCGCCGAGGCGCCGCGCCGCGAAGGCCGCCCCCGCGAGGCCGAGGACCGCCCAGGCGGCCAGGGCGGGGGTCGCGACCCGACTGCCGACCTGCACGGTGATCGGCGCGGTGCGGGTGTCCACGGGGGCGTCCCAGCCGAGCACGGCGAGCTCGACGCCCAGCCGCGGCGTGGCCGGCGGGCGGGAGAGCAACGCGAGGCGATCCACGTAGATCGGCAGCAGCGCTGTCGCGGTCTCCCCCGGGGCCACCCGCAGGAGCGCCTGCACGCGCCCACTCCCGTCGCCCGCCCCGCGAACGCGCGGTCGAAACGCCGGGTCTGGGAGGCCATCCTCGCCGTCCACCCCCGCCCGCACGACCACCTGCCAAGGCCGCTCCCCCCGGTTCTCCACCGGAACGCCCACCCACGCCCAAGGCCGCTCCGGGCCGGGCGGGCCCAGGCCGAGGCGCGCGAGGTGGGGCCAGAGCCACGCCGCCGGCAGGACGAGAACACCGGGCGGCCGCGCCGGATCAGCCGTGCCGTCTGCGCGAGCCGGGAACACGGGCGCCCCGAGCGAGAGGGCCCCCGCGGCCGCCGCCGGGTCCACCGCCCGGGGCAGCAGGGCCAGAGGCTGGGACTGCCCGTCCACCGTCACGGTGCCGCGCAGCGGCCCATCGACGGCGCCGTGCCACACGAGACGCGCCCCCGCCGGCTGCGCGCCCGACCACAGCGTCTCTCCGCCCAGCGTGGCCTCGACCCGGGCGGGCCGCCCCAGGGCCAAGCGCAGGACGACCGACGCCGGGCGCCCCGGCAGCACGGGCACATCGACGGACCCGCCGGGGCCCACCGGCGCGGCGGCCTGGCCGGCGGGGGCCTCCACCTCCAACCGCCCCGCCGGGGGCAGGGCCGGCAGCACGACGGGCGTCTGCACCAGCGGAGCATCGGGCTCCGCCGCCCACCCGAGGGACCACGCCCCCGCCTGGTCCCACTGGACCGGCTCGTCCCAGGCACGCAGCGGCTCCGGCAGCCGGCGGTCCACGCGCACCACGCCGGAAGGGTCGGTCAGCACGAAGCGGGCCAGCGGCCGCTCCGCCTCCCAGCGCAGGCCGAGCGGGTGCACCTCCGGGACCGGCGGAGCGGGGGCGCACGCCAGCCCCGCCGCCAGCAGACTGACCGGGGCCCAGGGCCTCAGCGCAGCACCACGACGCGCCAGGCGCCCTCCACGATCTGCCCGGCGCCGAGCACCGGCCCCTCCACCACCGCGAGGCGACCGTCCTGGGCCAGCGCGTGCCGGAAGAAGACGGGCCCGCGGGTCGGGCAGCGCACGGGCTGGGGCGCCGCCCCCGGTCGCAAGCGCAGCGCACCGTAGCCGCCGTCGAGGGCCGCGGCGGCTCCGGAGGCCACCCCGAGGCCCACGGCCAGCCAGCCCCCGCCCGGCGCAACCGAGAGACCCTGCGGCTCCGCGTCGGTGGTGAACGACCACCCGGGCGCGCCGTCCGGGCCGAAGGCGCGCACGGTCCGGGCCTCCGGATGGGGGGACGGCGGGCGCAGGTCCGGCGAGGCCGCCCCCCACGGGATGAGGGTGCCGGAGATGGCGACGACGAAGTCCCCGCCGACGAAGCGCCCCCAGCCCACGCTGGCATGGATGGGCACCTCGCCCGCGAGCAGCGGCGCGCCGGGCGCGTGGGTGGCGAGCAGCCCGCCGTCCGCCCCGTAGAGCTGCACCCGGCCGTCGCCCAGGCCCAAGCCGAGGCGCTCGCCCGACACGTCGAGCGCCTCCCAGACGAAGGGGGCCGGGAACCACGGAGGGAGCGGGGCCGGCACCACCGAGGCGCCCGGCGGGAGGGACGCGACATCGAAGACCAGCACGCCGTCGGGCGGGGTGCCCGGCGCCGGCGTCCCCGCCGCCGAGCGGTTGACCGTGACGGCCGCGCGCCCGCCCGGGTCCACCGCCAGGGCGCGCAGCACGGTGTCGGCCGCGCCGGAGGCCGGCCAGCGCGCCTGCACGCCGCCGTCGGCGCCGAGGCGCAGCAGCACGGAGCGGTTCTGCGTGGCGCCGTCTGCGCCGGCCCAGGCGTGGGCGGCCGCGACCAGCACGCCGCCGTCCGGCAGGGCGCCGAGCCCGTAGCCCGCGGGGAGCGTCCACGCGCCGTACACGTCCCCGGCCGCGGGCGGGGCGCTCGATTCGACGTCGTCCGCGAGGTGCCGCGACCAGCGGGGGGCGAGCGAAGACGGGTCCAGCGCGTGCAAGGTGGCGTCGGGCGACTGCTCGCTCACGAACAGGAGGCCGCCGTCGACCGACCAGGCGACCTGCTTGACCGCAGCCTCGGGCAGCACGCGCTCCGCGAGCACCGCGCCCGTCCAGGCATCGAGCACCCGAAGCGCGCCCTCCTCGGTGCCCACGGCGAGGCGTGCGCCGTCCGGGGAAAAGGCCAGGGCCGCCTCGGGGAAGTTGCCCGCCGCGACCGTCGCGCGGGCGTCTCCGAGCGCCACGGCGAACAGCGCCTCGCATTGCGGCGCCGGCGGCGCCGTGTGCACCACGCCCGCCACCTCGACCTGCTCCCCCGGCGCCCAGGCCCGCTCCACCAGCACACCGCCGGGCACGCCGCGGCCCCCGGGGAGGCTCGCCGCCGCCGGGCCCTCGACGCGCAGCGCGCCGTCCAGGAAGACCACCCGCGCCGGCACCGGCGGGGGCCCCCCGCAGCCGGCCACCCCGATCCCGCAGAGCCAGCCCGCGCCGCGCATTCGCCCCTCCACCGGGCCGGGGGTTATCCGATCCGCTCCCCGCCGGGAGCCCATGTCGACCACCGCCGCCCTCGCCGCCGCCGGCGCCCTCGTGCTCCTGCGCCTGCTCATCGGGCTCCGCACCCGCCGCCCCGACGGCGTGCTGCTCGCCACGCCCCCTGTGCGCCGCATGATGTTCACCATCATGCCCACGCGCAGCGAGTCGGTGGTCTTCTTCGACGCCGCCGTGGACGCACGCCCGCTGCTCGCGTACCTGCCCGAAGCCCGCGCCGCCTTCGGCGCCGACATGACCCACTGCGTCGTCGCGGCCTGTGAGATCGGCCTCGCCAGCACCCCGCGCATGAACCGCTTCGTCGTGGGCCGCCGCCTCTACCAGCGCACCGGGCGGAGCGTCACCTTCGCCATGAAGCGCGCCCTGCGCGACGGCCGCGTGGACCGCCGCTCCTCCCTCGCCACCGTCAAGCTGCGCACGGACACGCTGCCGGACTTCCCTGCGCTGGTCGCGGCGGTGGACGCCCAAATCACCGAGAACCGCAGCGGGCGCCGCACCGCGGCAGACCGCGAGTACAGCCTCTTCGACCTCCGGCCCCGCGGCGCGCTGGACGCCGCGGCGGGCCTGCTTCGCTGGCTGGACCACCACAACCTGCTGCCCGGCTTCTTCATCGCGAACGACCCGCTCTACACCTCGATGTTCGTGGCCAACCTCGGCTCCTTGCAGATGGGCGCCGGCTACCACCACCTCTACGAGTACGGGACCTGTCCGCTCTTCCTGATGGTCGGCCACGTCGAAGACCGCGTGGTGGTCGGCGCGGACGGCACGCCCACCGTCCGCCCCACGCTGCCCCTGCGCTTCACCTTCGACGAGCGCATCGACGACGGCCTGAACGCCCGGCACGGCATCGACGCCGTGTGTCGCGTCCTCTCGGACCCCGCCCGCTGGCTCGGCGGGCTCGGCCCGCCCGGCACCGCGCCCACCCCCCTCTGGCCGCGGGACGATTGGGCCACCCCCGACGGCTTCTACGCCGCCCGGGACTGACATGTCCACGCCCGTGGCCCCGCCACACCTCGTCGGCCGCGCCCCCGACGGCACCTTCGCCGTGCACAAGCCCTCCGGCATGCCCGTCCACGCCGGCGCACCCGGCGGCCCGCCCGACCTCGCCTCCCTGCTCGCCCGCGGCCTGCCGGGGCTGCCGCCGGGGCTGGTCCCCGTGCACCGCCTGGACATCGGCGCCTCCGGCATCGTGCTCTGCGCAGCAGACCCGGCGCAGCGCGCGCGCCTGGGCGACGCGCTGGCCGCCGGAGCCATCGAGAAGGCCTATCTCTGCCTCGTCTTTGGCCGCACCCGCCCGCGCGGCACCATCACCCGCCCGCTGCCGGACCCGCGGCGCGGCGCCCCGCTCGCCGCCTCCACCCGCTACGCCACCCTGGAGGTGCTCGGCGGCTTCAGCCTGCTCGCCGTCCGCATCGACACCGGCCGCAAGCACCAGATCCGCCGCCACCTCGCCGGCATCGGCCACCCGCTCGTCGGCGACACCCGGCACGGCCCCGCCCGCGCCCGCGTGCCGGCCTTCCCCGGCCGCTTGTGGCTGCACGCCCGCACCGTGGCGCTGCCGGGTGGGCCGGTCTTCCAAGACCCGCTGCCCGCCGCCCTGCTCGCGCATCTCGCCGCGTTGCGTGACGGCCTCGCGGCCGGCGAAGAATAGGCCGCCGCCCTCACCACCCGTAGACGTCCACCTCGCCCTCGATGCCCTTCAGCGCGTACGGCCCCAGGGCCCGCCCGGGCCCGCCCCCCGCCTCGACGAAGGCGCCGCTCATCAGCACGCGCTCACCGAGGCGCCCGGCCAGCCCCTCCAAGCGCGCCGCGAGGTTGACCGCCGGGCCGATGACCGTGAAGTCGAGCCGCGCCGAAGCGCCGATGTTGCCGTAGCTGACTTCGCCGATGTGAAGCGCGATGCCCGCGTCCAGCCGCGGGCGTCCCGCCGCCGACCGCGCCGTGTTCAGCGCGTCCAGGGCCGTGATCGCCTCCGCCGTGGCCCGCCGCGCGGCCTCGCACGCCGCCGCGGGGCCGTGCCCATCCCGCACCGGAAACACCGCCAGCGCAGCATCGCCGATGAACTTGAGGATCTCGCCGCCCGCCGCCTCGATCGGCTCCCCGACCGCCGAAAAGAAGGCGTTGAGCACGTCCACCACGCCGTCCGCGCCGAGGGCAAGCGTCAGCGGGGTGAAGCCGCGCAGGTCGCAAAACCACACGACGGCCTGCAAGGACTCCACCGACCCGCGGAAGATCGCGCCGTCCAGCACCCGCGGGCCCGTGTACGTGCCGATGTACGTCGCGCACACGCTGCGCGCGATCGTGCGTTCGATGTGCAGATCCAGCAGCGGCCGCAGGCCGAGCAGCGCGGCTTCGAGCAGCGCGAGCAGCTCCGCGGACCAGCCGCCGGGCGCGTCGGTCATGGCGGAGAGCGCGAGGGGCCGGCGCAAGGTCCCGGGCAAGCCCCAGGCCACGTAGTCGGTCATGCCCGCGCTCGAATACAGCTCGAACAACGGGAAGTCCCACGGGCCGCCCGCCGGGATGGGGTACCGCACGAAGCGCTCCCGCCCCTCGACGATGGGGCGGATGGGGCTGAACAGGAAGCCGTTGCGCGCGCCGTCCCCCTGCGCGAAGCGGTTCGCCTCCATCGGCTGCCCTGGGCCCTTCCAAATCCAGTTTTCTGCGACGATGAGCGGGTGGAGGGTCGGGATCGTGATGTTAAAGCGCCGCAACGGAACCCCGGCGGCCTGGACCTCCGCGCAGAAGCCCGCGAGCACCGCCTCCATCGTCGGCGCGAGGCGCCCCTCCGTCAGGCACCACCGCCAAATCGCCGCCGCACCGTCCATCCGCGCCTCCGTCCGCGCGGCATAGCACAGCGGAGCCCCTTGGCGCATCCGGGTCCGCCTTCCGGCATCTCCGACCGCGGAGGCCCCATGACCCCGCCCCTCTCCTGGCCCTTCACCCGCCGCGCCGCGCCCCCGGCCGTGCCAGACCCCGTCCCGCCGCGCGACCTTCGGCTGTACCACTTCGACGCCTGCCCCTACTGCGTCAAGGTGCGTCGCGCCGCCGCCCGGCTCGGCGTGGACCTCCCGCTCGCCGACACCCGGCAAGACCCGGCGGCGCTCCACGCGCTGCGCGAGGCCACGGGGGGCACGCAGGTCCCGTGTTTGTTCATCGACGGCGTGCCGTTGCTGGAGTCGGACGACATCGTCGACTGGCTGGAGGCCTACGCGAAGGCCCGTGGGCCCGGCTGAGCGCGGCGGGTGACGGGGCGGGCGGCTTTTGGGGCAGGGGAAACCAAGGTTTCCCCCGCAACGCCCCCTTCCTTT
>JBEIVK010000247.1:0-5826 GCA_040373935.1 Alphaproteobacteria bacterium | reverse complement strand
TTGGCGCGGTGCCGTGGTTTCCCAAACCTCGGCACCGTTCACGCACAGCCGTACATTATTTGTGCATGGATCGATCGCCTCAACGGAAGAACTCGAAGCCGTGCTGAAGTCTGTGGAGTCGTCCGCCACCACCTCACACGTCCACGTCTCTCCCCCGCCCACGTCCGCCCCATCCACCACGCTGTCCGTCGTGCTGTCCGTCGCGTCCGTGTAGTCCACCCCATCGACATCCCACGCGAAGGCGTACCCCACCGGGTCCCCGTCGGCGTCGGTGCTGGGCGTCACCACTTCGCACACGAGGCTGTCCCCCGCCTCCGGGTCGGCCGGCGTGATCTCGATGCCGGGGGCGGACGGCGCGGTGTTGCGCACCGTGACCCCGGCGCTGGTGGCCGACGCCGTGGTGGTGCCGTCGCTCACCTGGGCGGTGACGGTCACGACCTCGTCGCGGTCGAAAAAGGAGGCGCCAGAGAGGGTGCTGCCCGCGCCGCTGCGCACGAGCGAGCCGTCCACGTACCAGTCGTAGGTGGTGGAGAGGGGGTCGCCGTCGGCGTCGGCGGTGGTGGCCGTCGCGGTGAGGGTGTCGTTCGTGTAGACGGTGCTCGGCGACAAGACGACGCTGACGGTGGGCGCGGTGTTGCCGATGGTCACGCTGGCGCTGGCGGTGGCCGTCCCGGCGCGGCCGTCGTTGGCGGTGGCGGTGCAGCCCACGGTCTGCCCGGCCGAGAACGCGCCGGCGAGGCTCGATGTGGTGGCGGTGCCGCTGCTCGCGGCGACGGCGCTGCTGGCGACGGCCCAGGCGAAGCCGAGGGTGGGGGTGTCGCCGTCCGGGTCCGTCGCGCTGCCGGTGCAGACGAGCGTGCTCGCCCGGGTGGGGCTGGCCGGCGAGAGGGTGGCCGTGACGGAGGGCGCGCGGTTGGCGAGGACCGCCGTGCTGGACGCGGTGGCGCTGCCGGCGTCGGCGTCGGTGGCGGTGGCGGTGCAGGCGATGGCGTCGCCCGGCGCCGCGGCGGCCGGCGAGAGGGTGAGGCTCGGCCCGCTGCCGAGGGTGGTGGCCCGCGTGGTGTTGGCCCAGGCGTAGGCGAGGGTGGGGCTGCCGCCGTCGGCGTCGGTCGCGGTGGCGCTGCAGGTGAGCGTGCTGTCGTTGTAGGCGGTGGCGGGGAGGATGCCCACCGCGGCCACGGCCGGCAGCGTGTTGAGCACGGCCGCGGTGGCCGACCCGGTGCCCACGCCGCCGTCGGCGTCGGTGGCGGTGACGGTGCAGGTGAGGGTGTCGCCCGGGTCGTCGGCGGCGGTGAGCGTGATGGCCGCGGTGGTGGCCCCGGTCGACCACGCATAGGACAGCGACGGGGTGCCGCCATCGGCGTCGGTGGCGGACCCGGTGCAGGTGAGCACGTCGCCCACGCGGCCGGTGGCCGGCGAGACGGCGACGCCCGCGACGACCGGGTTGGTGTTGGCCACGGACGCGGCGGCGGACCCGGTGGCGGTGGCCCCGGCGCCGTCGGTGGCGGTGGCGGTGCAAGTGAGGGTGTCGCCCGGGTCTGCGCTGGCGGGGACGGCGAGGGTGGGGCCGGTCGCGCCCGTGGACCACGCGTAGGTGAGGGTGGGCGTCTCGCCGTCGGCGTCGGTGGCCGTGGCGCTGCAGGTGAGCGTGTCGCCCACGGCGGCGCTGGCGGGCGAGACTGCGACGCCCGTGAGCGCGGGCGCCGTGTTGGCGATGGTGACGGAGGCGCTGCCCGCGGGGCCGGTGGCGAGCCCGTCGGTCGCGGCCACCTCGACGCGCCACACCTCGCCGCGGGTGGTGGCGCTGGCCGGCAGGGTGGCGCTGGCGCTCGCGCCGCTCGGCACGCCGTCGCGGAACCACGCGTAGGTGTAGGTGAGCGGGTCCCCGTCCGGGTCCGACGCGGCGGCGTCGAGCTGGGCGCGCAGGTCCGCCGTGGTGCCGGGGGCGGCCGGCGAAATCGAGACGGCGGGCGCGGTGGGGACGCCGTTGATGACGAAGCCGACGCGCGCCGCGGTGAACAGGCCGGCGGTGTCCGTCACGGTCGCCGTGAGCTGGTGCGTGCCCCGCGAGAGGCCGGTCTCGACCGTCTCGGCGACGCCCGCGCTGTCCGCCGGCCCCTCGTGGAAGACGCCGTCGAGGTCGCTCTCCCAGGTGACCCACAAGTCGCCCGGGACGTCCTCGCCGTCCGCCACCAGCGCGGTGAACGTGAGCGCCTCGCCCTCGTTCGCCGTCTCGCCGTCCAGCGGCGCCTCCAGCGTGATGGACGGCGGCGTGCCCACCGTCCACGTCAGCGCGCTCGTGCAGGTGGCGCCCACCTCGTCGCGGACCGTCATCGTCACGCGGTGGGTGTCCACCGAGAGCGCCGCCGTGCTGAACGCGACCGCCCCCGCGCTGTCCGGCGTGCTGCTGCCGAGCGCGCCGTCCTTGTCGCTCGCCCACTCCACGGAGAGGGCGTCCGCCGGGACGTCCACGTCGGACACCGTCGCCGCGAAGTCCACCCGCTCGCCGTCCTCGCTCGCGCCGCCGTCCGCCGGGGCCGTGATGGCGCAGGCCGGCGCCGTGTTGGGCGGGCCGACCGCGATGAGCACCGTGGCGATCGACTCGTTGCCGGCC
Organism: Alphaproteobacteria bacterium; assembly: GCA_040373935.1. GTDB lineage: Bacteria > Myxococcota_A > UBA796 > UBA796 > UBA2385 > JBEIVK01. The sequence continues at coordinate 3,212 of JBEIVK010000247.1, read as the reverse complement.
GTGTCTCGCGCGTGCAGCTCCAGCGCGTGGGGCCCCTCGCCGAGGGTCGTGTAGCCGAGCACCTCGCCGCTGCCGTTGGGCGTCGCCTCCACCGCGTCCAGGCGCGTCGCGCCGTCCTCCCACCACACCTCGAGGTCCGCCGCGGCGTCTTCGGCGTCCGCGACGGTGCCGCGGAAGGTGATGAGCTGGTCCGAGTAGTGCACGGTGTCGGCCACGGGAGAGGCGATCTCCACCGTGGGCGCCGCGTTGGGGGTGACGGTGAGCGTGCGCCGGGCGGTGCCGGCGGCGCCGTCGAGGTCCACCACCTCCAGGCGCAGCTCCACCGCGTCGGCCGCGGGGATGATGGCGTCGCAGGTGGTCGTCCCGTCGGCCGCGGGGGGCGCGTCCGGGCACACGAGCGCGCCGTCCACGAACCACCGCGCCGACAGCTCGGACGCGTCGTGGTTGGCGTCGCTCGCGGCGCCGCGCAGCGTGACCGCTGTCCCGGCCAGCACCGCCTCGCCGTCTCCGGGCGCGGTGATCTGCGCGTCGGGCGGCGAGTTGAACTTCGTCAGGCCGCCGTCGGGCTTGCAGGCCGGCAGGACGCCGATGGCGGGGGCGAGCCAGGCGAGGAGGACGCGGGCAGAGCGCGGGGCGCGGGGAGACATCGGGGCTCCAGAGGACGGGCGCGAAGCATGCACGAAGCGCCGCGGCGACCCAGCCTGCTCCGGGCTGCGGCCGCCGCGCGGGGGGCTCAGAGCCAGGTGCCGGGGGAGGCCGTGAACGAGAGCAGCTCGGCGTCGATGGCCACGCGGTTGTTGGAGTCGCAGTTGCCCCAGCTCCCGAAGGTGACGGTCGGCAGCTCGCCTTCCACCACATCCAGCGCGTACTCGGCCGTGTAGACCGTCGCCGTGAGCGTGGGCTGGCTCACGGTCGCCACCACGCGGTCCGCGGCCGTGTCGACGCTCAGCGCGAGCGTGAACCACCCGCCATCGTTGCCGATGTACCAGCCCCACGGCCGGTCGTTCCGCGCGCCGCCCGTGTCGGCGTTGCTCGACAGGTAGGTCTGCAGGTCCCCGGCCGCCGTGTAGACGTTGACGTTGGCCGACGACTCTTGGTGCCAGTTCCACACCCAGCGGTCGAACACGATCCGCCCGCCGGATGGGAAGTCGAGCGTGAAGTTGAGCCCGCGCTGGTAGTTTTCCGGCAAGCGCCCCACCATCTCGAAGTGCAGCATGCCGTCGCCCGGGCACTCCGCGTAGGTGGGCGCCAGCACGGCCTGCGCCTGGTGGCCCGCGGCCGACAGGTCCAGCGCCTGCCCGCAGGCCGTGTCCGGGCTCGTGCCCGGGACCGCGCCGAGGGTCACCGCCGACCGTGCGCCGTCGCACGCCGCCGACGGATAGGCCGCGAGCTCCCAGTCGAGGCCGGCCAGGCCGTCCCCGCACTGCTCGACCGCGCCGTCCGCGCACACCGCGACGACCGTCACGCTCGCGGCGCCCTCCGGCGAGAGGTCCGCCCCGTCGCCTGCCGCCACCGCGCAGGCCCACACCTCGCCGTCCTGCGTGCGCCCCGCCGGGACCGTGTCTCCCGGCCACGCGCCGTCTTCGGCGCCGGGGAAGGCCACGCCATCGACCTCCCAGCGCACCTGGTAGGCCAGCGCGTCGCCGTCTTCGTCGGCCGATTCGCCCGCCACCCCGCAGCGCAGCGCCTCGCCCGGCGCCGGCTCGGCCGGCGAAATCTCCACGGACGGCGCCGTCGGGGCGGGGTTGCCGATCGTCACGCGCGCCACGCCGGGCGGCCCTTCGGTCGTGCCGTCCGACGCGAACACCTCCACGGCCCACTCCTCGCCGCGGGACGTCTCCGCCGCCGGGACCGTGAGCCCCGTGAGATCCGGCCGCGCCACCCCACCTTGCGACCACGCGGCGCGGTAGGTCACGGCGGCGCCCTCCGGGTCCACCGCGTCCGCGACGATGCGCACGGCCAGGTCGTCGGCGGTGCGCGGCGCGTCGGGCGTGAGCGCGACGGTGGGCGCGGACGGCGCGGCGTCCACCGGCGGCGCGGCGGTGTCGTCTTGCGCGTCGGGCGTCGGCTTGCCCTCCGCTGCGGGCTTGCAGGCCACCGCGCACACCAGCGCGAGCGGGGAGAGGGCGGCGAGGGTGCGGCGGGCGCGGGCTGGGTGCATCGGGTGGCTCCGGGGGAGGGCGAGAGCGTCACAGGGGTGCGGCGGCGGTCCAGCCTGCTCCGGGCTCCGGCGGCCGGCCCGGCGCTGCCCATCGCGCTACCCAGCCCGCATGTCCACACTTCGCATCATCGACGGCGAATCCCGCCGCACCGTCCCTTTGTCCACCAGCTCCCTCGTGGGCCGCGGCTGGGCCTGCCACGCCCGTCTGCGCCACGCCGCAGCGCCTTTGTATTGGTTGGAATTGCGTTGGTTGGCGGGGGCCTGGGGTTGGCGCGCCCTGGCCGCCGAGGCCCGCACCCGTGGGGGTGGCCCGTTCTTGTCGGGCGGGTGGCGGGCGTTCGCGCCCGCCGGGGCCCGACCACCGCGGTTGACGTTGGCGGCTGATCTTTGGGTAGAGCTGGCCGATCCGGGGCCGCCGGTGGCCTTCCTCACCGACATCGCGACGGGCGAGCTGGTCGAGCCCGAGGCCGTGGAGTCGGCGCTGGAGCTGCACGCGGACGCGGTCCTGCCGGTCGCGGCGGACGGCGCGCGGGCGGCGGCGCTGGCGGACGGCGCGGTCTGCGTGGTGGGCGGGCGGGCGGTGCGCGTGCACGTGCCGTCCCGCGACTGCGACACGCTCGGGACGCGCGTGGATCTCTCCCAGGACGACCTCTACGTCGAGCTGGACGCCGAGGCCCAGGTCGCCCGCTTCTCCCAGGGCAACGCCGAGGTGACGGCCCGCGGCGCCTGCGTGCGGCTGCTCGCGGTCTACATCGCCGCCCGCGAGGCGGATGTGCCGGGGGGCGGCTGGCTCACACCGGATGAGGCCCTCGCGGGCTGGGTGGCGCTGGGCGGCCCGGCCGACTCGTCGCCGGAGCGCGTGGCCTGGGAGCGGGCGAAGCTCCGGGGCCAGCTCTCGCGGGCGGGCGCCATCGGCGTGGAGGCGCTCTACGAGGTCCGGCGGGACGGCGACTCGGTTCGGACCCGCGTGCGCGTGCTCTGAGGGCGCATCGGCGGGGTCTTCGGGGGGCAAGGGGGGCTCCGCCCCCCTCGCAACGCTCCCCCCGGCGCC
>JBEIVK010000018.1:0-17000 GCA_040373935.1 Alphaproteobacteria bacterium | reverse complement strand
CCGCGCCGACCCCGGCGGAGCCCCGGTGCCCGGCCGGCACGGCCGGGCAGGCGCCCAGCGGCCGGATCAGGCGGCCTGGTTGAGCTCGAGCTCGATGACGAGGGTGACCTCGTCGCCCACGACGACGCCGCCGGAGTCGAGAGCGGCGTTCCAGTTGACGCCGAAGTCCTTGCGGTTGATCTTGCCGCGCAGGGAGGTGCCGCCCTTGGTGTTGCCCCACGGGTCCTTGACCGGGCCCTTGATGGGAGCGACGGTGAGGGTGACGGGCTTGGTGACGCCGCGGATGGTGAGGTTGCCGGTGACGGTGTAGCCCTTGGTGTTGTCGCCGGTGACCTGGGTGCTGGTGAAGCTCATCTGCGCGAACTTGGCGAGGTCGAAGAAGTCGGCGCCGCGGAGGTGGTCGTCGCGCTTGGTGTCCTTGGTGTCGACGGAGGCGACGTCGACGGTGCCGGCGATCTTGGTGAGCTTGCCGGAGGCGTCGGTCTCGACGGTGCCGTCGAAGCCGGAGAAGGCGCCGCGGACGGTGCTGACCATGAGGTGCGTGACCTCGAAGCCGACCTGGGAGTGGCTGCGGTCCACCTTCCAGGTGGCGGCGGCCGCGGGGGCGGAGGCGGTGGCGAGCAGGGTGGCGACGGCGAGGAGGGCGGTGCGCATGGGGACTCCGGGCGCCGGGGGTAGGGAGCGGCGCCGATGCTGCAGGGTGTAGCCGCTCGCTGGCGCAAGGAAAGGCGCAGGAAGGGGATACACTGTTGCGGAGGTGCAACAATGGGGCCGACGGCGCGGGCGCATGCGCCGCTGCCGGTGGGGCCGGGGGCCCACGGGGACCTCGGGGTCTTCCTGGCGGTGGTGGAGAAAGGTAGCTTCACGGCGGCGGCTGCGGCGCTGGGGGTGTCCACCTCCCAGGTGAGCCGGCGCTTGCGCGCGCTGGAAGACGGGCTCGGCGTGCGGCTGGTGGAGCGCACGACGCGGCAGGTGCGGCTGACGGGGGCGGGCCAGGACTACCACGCGCGGGTGCTGCCCTTGGTGGAGGGGCTGGACGAGGCGGCCCGGGACGCGGCGCGCTTGCGGGAGGAGCCGCGGGGCACGCTGCGCATCGCGCTGCCGGCCACCTTCGGGCGGCACTACTTGACGGGGCCCATCGCGCGCTTCGTGGAGCGGTGGCCGGAGGTGCGGGTGGAGGCGCGCTATTCGGATCGCACGGTGGATCTCGCCGCGGAGGGCTTCGACCTCGGCATCCGCGGTGTGGCCCACCTCGACGACCGCCTGGTGGCCCGGCGGCTGCTGCCTTTTCATGGCGTGTGCGTGGCGAGCCCGGACTACCTCGCGCGGCGCGGCGTGCCCCAGCACCCGACGGAGCTGGAGGCGCACGACTGCTTGGTGAACGTGGGCCTGCGGACCATGCCGGGCTGGGAGTTTCGCCGCGGCGACCTGCTGATGCGGGCGGAGGTGCGCGGGCCCTTCGCCGCAGACGACGGGGACGCGCTGGTCGCGGCCGCGCTGGAGGGGCTGGGCGTGGCCTACGAGCCGGATTTTCTGGTGGCGGGGGCGCTGCGGCGCGGGGCGCTGGTGCGGCTGCTCGCGGACTGGGAGCCGTGGGCCGGCACGCTGTGGGCGGTGTACCCGAACCGCACCCACCTGCCGGCGCGGGTGCGGCTGTTCATCGCGCACCTCGTGGCGAGCTGGCCGGCGGCGCCCTGGGGCGCGATCGGGGCTTGACGGGGCGCCGGTGTCGAGTAAGTGACTGGTCACTCACTTACTGGAGGGCCCCCTGCGACCGCGCCTGCTCAGCGACGACGCGCTGCTGGACGTGGCCCGCGGGGTCATCCTGGCGCATGGTCCGGCGGTGAGCACGGCGCTCATCGCGGAGCACGCGGGCGTGTCCCAGGCCACGCTCTTCAAGCGCTTCGGCACCAAGGAGGCGCTGGTCGTGCGGGCCCTCGCCGCGCCGGAGTGCATGGCCTTCGTGGACGTGCTGGCCGCCGGCCCCGACGCCCGGCCGATCCCGGAGCAGCTCGCCGCCGCCGGCGCGGAGATCCTCGCGTTCTACACGCGCATGGTCCCGGCGGTGCAGGCGCTGTTCGCCGCCGGCGTGCGCCCGGACTGCGCCTTTGCCGGGGAGGTCCCGCCGCCGCTGCGCGTGCGCGCGGCCCTGCTGGGTTTCTTCGGCGCCGCCCAGGCCGCCGGTCGCGTGCGCCCGGGGGATCCCGAGCCGCTGGTCTACGCCTTCATGGGCGCCCTGCACGGGCGCGTGTTCTTGCGCCACTTCCTGTCCGGCCCCGCGCCGGCGGAGCCCGCGGACGACGCGCGCTTCGTCGCCGGGCTGGTCGACGCCTTGTGGGCCGGTCTCGCCCCGGGGGGCCGCTGATGCTGTCCGTTCTTGCATTGTTTTCGATTTCCGTCGCCGCGGCGGCGCCCCCCGCTGAGGCGGTGGCGGAGGCGCTCACGGCCGGGGGCTGGTCGGTCGGCGGCGAGGTCGTCGCGGCCGATGCCGGGCCGTGGTGGCCGCGTTTCGGGGACCCGGCGCTGACGGCCGTGGTGGAGGCGGCGCTCGCCGGGAACGGGGACCATGCCGCCGCCTGGGAACGCGCGCAGGCCGCCCGTTTTCGCGCTGGGGTGGCGCTGGCCCCGGCCTTGCCGACGGTGTCCTTCGAGCACCGCCAGACGGAGGGCCCCTCGGACAGCCTCGGCTTCCAGTTCGGCGGGCTGCCCCAGGTCCCGGGGGCGCCGGCCCCGCCGGACACCTTCACCACCGGCAGCGACCTCTTCACCGCCGCCTGGGCGGTGGACGTGTTCGGGCGCACGCTGATGGCCTGGAAGGGCAGCCGCTGGGACGCCAAGGCCGCCGAGGGGGATCGCCAGTCCCAGGCCATCGCCTTGGCAACGACGGCCGCCGAGGCCTACTACGACCTCGTGCTCGCCCGCGCGCGGGTGCAGGTGGTCGAGGCCCAGCTCGCCCGCGCCCGGGAGCTGCACGCCCTGGTGGATCTCCGCTACCACGCCGGCACGGCGACGAGCACCGAGCTTCTGCAGCAGCGGCAGCAGCTCGCGGCGGTCGAGGCCACGCTGCCCGCCGCCCAGGCCGCGGCAGATCGCACGGTGCTGCGCTTGCGCGCGCTCATGGGCGAAGACCCGAGCGCCCCGCGGGCCATCGACGCCGCCGCCGCCCTCCCCGCGGCCCTGCCGGCCGCCCCGCCGCTGGGCCGCCCGGTGGATCTGCTCCGCAACCGCCCGGATGTCGCGGCGGCGGTGGCCCAGCTCACGGCCGCGGACGCCCGCGTGTGGAGCGCGCGGGTCGGCCTGCTGCCGACGCTCACGCTGTCGGGCAACACGGGCCAGCAGTTCTTCGATCTCACCGAGCGCCGCGAGCAGGACATCTGGGGCGCCACCCTCGCCGTGTCGGTGCCGCTGTTCCAGGGCGGCCGGAACATCCAGTCGGCCCGGGACACCGCGGCCACCGAGCGCGCGGCGCGGTCCAACGCCCAGCAGCGCTTGCGGGTGGCGGTGCAGGAGGTCGAGGATGCCCTGCGGGTCGAGGCCCAGCGCGGGGCCGAGCTGGAGGCGCGGGGCCGTCAGGCCGACGCCGCGCGCATGGCCTGGGAGGACGCCCGGCTGCGCTACCAGCGCGGGCTTGAGCCGTACCAGAACGTGCTGACCGCCTTTGTCTCGTTCGCCAACGCCGAGCTGCTCCAGCTCCAGGCGCGCCGCGACCTCCTCTCCGCGCGCATCCAGCTCCAGGACGCCCTCGGCGGCACCTGGGCCCGCGACTTCGAACCTGGGGATTCTTCCCGATGACCACGCCCGACGCTCCCCCGCCTGCCGGTCGCTCCTGGCTGCGCTGGGCGCTCCCCCCTGTCTTTTTGGCCGTGGGTGGCCTCGCGCTCGGCGGGCTCGTCGCCTCCCGCAGCGCGGCGGAGCCGTCGCCCGAGGCCCCGAAGCCGCTGCTCGTGCAGGCCGAGGTGCTCTCGCCGGCGGCCCACCGCGCCGTGGTGCGCGCCACCGGCAGCGTCGCGCCGGCGCGCCAGATCACGCTGGCCGCCGAGGTCGCCGGCAGGGTCGACGGCGTCTCGCCGCGGCTGCAGCCGGGCGGGCGCTTCGCCGCCGGGGAAGAGCTCGTGCGGCTGGACGCCCGGGACTACGAGGCTGCCCTCGCCGCCGAGCAGTCTCGCCTGCGCACGGCCGAGGTGGAGCTGGAGCTGGAGAAGGGACGTGGGGAGGTCGCCTTGCGCGAGTGGCAGCTCCTCCAGGGCACGGACCCGGCCCAAAAGGACCTCGCGCTGCGCGTGCCGCAGCGCCTCGCCGCGGAGGCCGCGGTGGACGCCGCGAAGGCGGCCGTGGCCCGGGCCACGCTCAACGTGTCGCGGACGCGCCTGCGGGCGCCCTTCCCGGCGGTGGTGGTGAGCGAGAGCGCAGACCCGGGGCAGTTCCTCGGCCCGGGGGCGGGCGTGGCCGTGCTCGCCGGCACCGACGCGGCGTGGGTGACGGTGGCGGTGCCCCTGGATCGGGTGAGCAGCCTGGAGATCCCCGGGGTGGAGGGGCACACCGGCGCCGGCTCGGCCGCGACGGTGACGCAGTCCCTGGCGGACGGCCGGCAGATCGCGCGGGACGGGCGCGTCATCGGCCTCGGCGGCCAGCTGGACCCGGCGACGCGCACGGCGCAGGTGCTGGTCGAGATCGCCCGCCCGCTGGACCCGCCGGACGGCGGGATGCCGCTGCTGTTCGGGGCCTTCGTCGATGTCGCCCTCCAGGGGCGGGAGGCCCCCGGGACCATCGCGGTGGCGCGGAGCCTGCTGCGCGACGGCAACACCGTCTGGGTGGCCGCCGCGGACGATACGCTGCAGCCGCGGCGCGTGCAGGTGGGCGCCGGGGACGACCGCACGGTCCTCCTTCGCAGCGGCCTCCAAGAGGGCGATCGGGTCGTGACGAGCGCGCGGTCCCTGCCCATCGCCGGGGCGCGGGTCGCCCTGAAGGGCGCGCCCACCGCCGACGCCGCCGACGCGCCGGCCCAGGAGTGAGCATGGCCGACGCCCCTCCGCCCGGCGCCCCGGACGCAACGCCGCTGCGCGGCCCCATCGCGTGGATGGCGCGCAACTCCGTCGCCGCCAACCTGCTCATGTTCGTGATGGTCATCGCGGGCCTCATGGGCCTGTTCCGAACGAAGCAAGAGGTTTTTCCCGACTTCTCGCTCGACATCGTCAACATCGGCGTCCCCTACCCGGGCGCGTCCCCGGCCGAGGTCGAGCAGGGCATCACCCTCGCGGTCGAGGAGGCGGTGCGCGGGGTGGAGGGCATTCAGCGCGTCACCAGCAGCTCCGCGGAGGGCGGCGCGGTCGTCAGCGGCGAGCTGATCCTCGGGGCAGACCCAGACCGCGTGCTCGCCGACGTCAAGTCCGCGGTGGACCGCGTCACCACGCTGCCCCTCGACGCCGAGGAGCCCACCGTCGCGCTGGCCAGCCGCAAGCGCGAGGTCATCAGCATCGTGCTGTCGGGGGACCACCCGCTGCGCGCCCTGCACGACCTCGCGGAGTCCGCGCGGGCCGAACTGCTCACCCGGCCGGGCGTCACGCAGGTCGAGCTGCAGGGCGTTCCGCCGGTCGAAATCGCCATCGAGGTGCCGCGGGAGCGCCTGCTGGCCTACGGCCTCACGCTGGACGACATCGCGCGTCAGATTCAGCTCGCGAGCCTGGAGCTGCCGGGCGGCGCCGTGGAGAGCGAGGGCGGGCAGATCCTCGTGCGCGTGGCAGACCGCCGGCGCACGGCCGCCGAGTTCGCCGGCATCGTCGTGCGCGGCACGGAGCGCGGGGCCCAGGTGCGCCTGGGCGACATCGCCACCATCACCGATGGCTACGCCGACACGAAGCAGTCCAGCTACTTCCGCGGCAAGCCGGCGGTGCGGCTCACCGCCTACCGCGTGGGCACCGAGACCCCCATCGGCGTGGCCGAGGTGATGCGCGCCTACGCCGACGAGCTGGACGGCCGTTTGCCCGACACCGTGGAGGTGGACGTCTGGCGCGACGACAGCGAGCTGCTCGCCGGCCGCATCGACTTGCTCATGCGCAACGCGCAGTCCGGCCTCATCCTCGTGGCGCTGTGCCTCGCGCTGTTTCTGGACTTGCGCCTCGCCTTCTGGGTGGCGGCGGGGATCCCGACGAGCGTTTTGGCGGCCTTCCTGGTCGGTCCGTACTTTGGGCTGTCCATCAACATGGTGAGCCTGTTCGCCTTCATCATCACGCTGGGCATCGTGGTGGACGACGCCATCGTGGTCTCCGAGAACTTCTGGGAGAAGGTGGAGCGCGGCGTGCCGCGGGTCCGGGCGGCCATCGAGGGCGCCCAGGAGATGCTCGTGCCGGTGACCTTCTCGGTGCTGACGACGGTGGCGGCCTTCGCGCCCATCCTGTTCATCCCGGGGGTGACGGGCAAGATCTTCGCGGTGATTCCGGTCGTCGTGATCAGCGTGCTGCTCGTCTCCTTGGCCGAGTGTTTCATCGTGCTGCCGGCCCACCTCGTGCACAGCGAGCCGGCGCGGGGCGGGCCGCTCTACGCCATCACGTGGGTGTCGGACCAGTGGGACCGCCTGGTGCGCAACCGGGTGGATGGGTTGCTGCGGCGGTTCATCGACGGGGCCTACCAGCGCATCCTCACCGTCGTCGTCGAGTACCGCTACGCGACGGTCGCCGCGGCCTTTGCGCTGTTTCTCCTGTCGGTCGGCGCCGTCGCTTCGGGCAAGCTCCCCTTCACGTTCTTCCCTGTCTTGGAGGGCGACCTCGTGACGGCCACCGTGCGCCTCCCCTACGGTGTGCCGCAGGCCCGCACCGAGGAGCTGCGCGACACCCTGGAGTCCAGCTTGGCCGCTGCCATCGCCGAGATGGGCGCCGCCGAGGACGTGCGCGGGGTGTTTACACGGGTGGGCGAAGGGCCCGGCAACTTCGGCGGGGCGGCGGAGGTGGGCAGCCATCTCCTCACCATCGAGGTCGCGTTGGTCCCGTCGGACGAGCGCCCGTTCTCGTCGGAGGGCTTCGCCAGCATCTGGCGCGGCCAGACCCCGCCGCTGCTCGGCATCGAGAGCTTCGTCATCAACAGCAGCAACGGCCCGGGGGCCGGGGCCGCCGTGGACCTCCAGCTCTCCCATCCGGACACCGAGGTGCTCGCCCAGGCCAGCGCGGAGGCGGCGGCCCTGCTCCAGAGCTACGACCAGCTCACGAACGTCGTGAACGGCTACTCGGCCGGCAAGCCGCAGCTCGACTACACGCTCGGCGGGGCCGCCCGCGCGCTCGGTCTGAGCGGCACCGACGTCGCCCGGCAGCTGCGCGCCGCCTTCTTCGGCGCGGAGGCCCTGCGCGAGCAGCGCGGCCGCAACGAGCAGAAGGTGATGGTGCGGCTGCCGCTCGCCGAGCGCGGCAGCGAGCACGACCTCGCCCAGCTCCTCGTGCGCAGCCCCACGGGCACCTTCGTCCCGCTGGGGGACGTCGCGTCCTTCACGCGCGGGCGCGCGCCGACGGCCATCAAGCGGGAAGACGGGCGGCGCATCGTCAATGTCACCGGGGCGCTCGCGCCCGGCGTGCGCAGCGCCCAGCAGGTGCTGGACTCGCTCAAAAAAGAGAAGGTACCCGCCCTGCTCGCCGCCCACCCGGGCCTGAGCGTGGACTTCGTCGGCCAGCAGCGCAGCCAGGGCGAGACTTTCGCCGCGCTGCGGGCCAACTACGCCATCGCCCTGTTCGTGATCTTCGCGCTCATCGCGATCCCGTTCCGGTCCTATGTCCAGCCGGTCATCGTGATGGCGGCCATCCCCTTCGGGTTTGTCGGCGCGGTCGCAGGCCACCTCGTGCTCGGCTACGAGCTGTCGATCATCAGCATGATGGGCATCATCGCGCTGGGCGGCGTGGTGGTGAACGACAGCATCGTCCTGGTGGACGCGTACAACACGTTCCGTGCCGAGGGCATGTCGGTGGCGGAGGCCGCGCGCGCCGCCGGCACCCGGCGCTTCCGGCCGGTGCTGCTCACCTCGCTGACGACCTTCCTCGGGCTCGCCCCGATGATCGCCGAGACGAGCGTGCAGGCGCGCTTCCTCATCCCGATGGCGATCAGCCTCGCGTTCGGCATCCTCTTTACGACGGTGTTCGCGTTGACGGCCGTGCCGGCGATGATCCTGATGGTGGAGGACGGGCAGGCCCTCGCCGCGCGCCTCGGCCGCCGGCTGGGTGCCCGCCCGGGCGTACCGGACCCGCGGCCGGCGCGGTAGGGAGGGGGCGCCCGCCGCGCCCGTGTCCGACCTCCCGCCGAGCCCCTGGTCCATCCCGGCCTTCCGCCGCTGGTTGGTCGTGCGCGCGTCCACCGCGGGCGCCACCCAGATCGTCGGCACGGCGGTCGGGTGGCAGGTCTACGATCTGACGGGAGACCCGCTGGATCTCGGCTTTGTCGGGCTGTCGGTGTTCATCCCCACGCTGCTGCTCTGGCCCCTCACCGGCCTCGCGGCCGACCGCTTCCCCCGCCGCGACGTGGTGCGGGGCAGCCTCGCCATCGTGTGTCTCGGCACCCTCGGGCTGCTCGCGGTGGCGCGGGCCGGGGCGAGCGGCGCGGGGCCCATTTTTGCGCTGATGGCCCTGATGTCGGTCGGCCGCGTGTTTGGGGCCCCCGCCGGTCAGTCGCTGGTCGCGGGGCTGGTGCCGACGGCCACGCTGGGCGCCGCGCTCTCGCTCACCAGCGCGGTCTTCCAGGCGGCGAGCCTGCTGGGCCCGGCGCTGGCCGGGCTGCTCATCGCGGTCGCCGGATTGCCGGCGTGCTACGCCGTCTCGTCCGCCCTGCTCGTCCTCGCGCTCGGGCTCACCTGGGGCCTGCCGCCTTGCCGCGGCGGCGGGGCGCGTCGGGGCTGGGCGGATGTCGTGGAGGGCCTTCGCTTCTTGCGGGGGCAGCCGGTGCTGCTCTCCGCCATCACGCTGGATCTCTTCGTCGTGCTGCTCGGCGGGGCGACCGCCCTGCTGCCGGTCTACGCGGCAGACGTGCTGGCGGTGGGGCCGGAGGGGCTCGGGCTGCTGCGGGCGGCCCCGGCGGTTGGCGCCGTGCTCATGGCCCTGTGGCTGGCCCGGCGCCCGCCCCGCCGCCGCGTGGGGCGCACGCTGCTCGCGGCCGTGGCTGTTTTCGGTCTTGCCACGCTCGGCTTCGGGCTGAGCACCACCCTGCTGCCGGCGCTGGCCTTCCTCGGCGTGCTCGGCGCGGCAGACGAGGTGAGCGTGATGCTCCGGCAGACGCTCATCCAGGTCCAGACGCCCGACGCCCTCCGCGGCCGCATCGCCGCCGTCAACAGCGTCTTCGTCGGCATCTCCAACGAGATCGGCGAGCTGGAGAGCGGCCTGCTCGCCGCCGCCGTTGGGCCCGTGCGGGCCGTGGTGCTGGGCGGCCTCGGGAGCCTCGCCGTGGTCGCCGGGTTCTGGGCGTGGGCCCGGCCCTTGCGCGAGGTGGACACCTTGGAGCCGCCGGCGGACTGAGGGCCCACCGCGGCGGGTGGCCCCGCGCGGCGCCGGGCGGACCGCGCGCCGGCTCCGTCGTTGTCCATATTCATGGAATGATCGGTTATCCTGCGGCAGAGGTGCCCGATGACCCGCCTCCTCCCGCTGTTCGGACTGCTCGCCGTCGCCTGCCGCCCCGGCAAGCCCACCCCGCAGGGAGACGACCCGCCTCCCACCCCGGACACGGGCGACACCGGCGACACCGGCCCCGACGGCCGCGTGGCCTGGGCCCTCTCCGGGCAGCATCCCCGCGCCGCGCTGATGGGCGTGGACGGCCGCTCGGCCTCCGACATCTGGGCCGTGGGCGCCGACGATGGCCTGGGCGGGCTCATCCTCCGCTTCGACGGCCTCGGCTGGTCGCGCATCCCCAACGCCGATCGCCACGACCTCTGGTGGGTCCAGGCGCTGCCGGGCGGCACGGTGCTCGCAGCGGGGGCCGGCGGCACCCTTTTGCACGGCGACGCCGCGGGCTTCACCCGCATGCCCACACCAGGGCTCGGCGCACAGACCGTCTTCGGCGTGTGGGCCGCTGCCCCGGACGACGCGTGGGCGGTGGGCGGGACCGCGGGGCGCAACGGCTTCATCTGGCGCTGGGATGGCAGCGCGTGGTCGGAGGTGCCGCTGCCCGACGTCGTCCCCCTGACGCCCGAAGGCGAGCTGCCCGGCTTCTTCAAGGTGTGGGGCCGTGGCCCGGACGACGTGACGATCGTCGGCACCCACGGCACCATCCTGCGCTGGGACGGCGCATCCTTCACCGCCGAGGACGCGGGCACCGACGCCCTGCTCTTCACGGTGCACGGCGACGCCACGCAGCGGGTCGCCGTGGGCACCGACGTCGTCCTGCAAGACACCGGCGCGGGCTGGCGAGAGATCGGCCCGCCCGGTGCGGGCATCGTGCAGGGCGTCTGCGCCGAGCCGGACGGCGGGGTGCTCATCGCCGGGGCCTCCGGGGGGGCGTGGGTGCGCAGCCCGGACGGCGTGTGGTCGCCGGTGCTCAACGCCTCCGGCGCCGCCCCGGAGAGCCTCCACGCGGCCTGGACGAGCCCGGAGGGCCGGCGGTGGGCGGTGGGCGGGGCCGTGCTCAGCGGGGCCCTCGACGCCGGCATCATCGTGCAGGATGGTCTCGTGGACACCGTCTGGGAGCCGGATCCCGTCGAGCCGCCCCCCGTCGAGTGCTTCCTCGACGTCAGCGAGCTCGCGCCGGATGGCAGCCCGGCCCGCCGCTGGAACGAGATGGTCCTCCAGGCCATTCGCCGCGACATCCCGCGTCCCGGGGTGCACGCGCGCAACCTCTGGCACACGTCGGTCGCGATGTGGGACGCCTGGGCGGCCTACGACGACGTGGCCGACGGCTATCTCACGAGCGAGCGGGTCGTGCTGCCCGAGGGCCCGGCCCGCGACGCGGCCCGCGCCCTCACGGTGGCCGTCGCGGCGCACCGGGTCGCGACGCACCGGTACCGCAACGCCGTCGGCGGGGCCAACAGCCTCGCGTGCATGGACGCCCTGCTCATCGAGATGGGCGGCGATCCGGCCGACACCTCCACCGACGGCGACGGGCCGGTCGCCCTCGGCAACCGCATCGGCTTCGGCGTGGTGGAGCGCTTCGCCGACGACGGCGCCAACGAGGCCAACAACTACGCGGACACGACGGGCTGGGTGACCAACAACCCGCCGCTCGTGGTGGACCGCCCGGGCGTGGACCTGCCCTTCCCCGACGAATGGCAGATCATGAACATCGCCGTGGCCGAAACGCAAAACGGCATCGTGCTGGACTCTGGCTTGCAAGGCTACATCGGGCCCAACTGGGGCTGGGTGGAGCCCTTCGCCTTGGGGCCGGAGCGCGCCGGCACCTACGCGTACCTGATGCCCGGGGCCCCGCCCTCGGTCACCGACGCCGACGCCCGCGAGATGGCGATGGACGTCCTGCGCAAGCACGCCTTGCTGGACCCGGCCGTTCCCGTCACGATGGACGCGAGCCCGGCCGCCTACGGCAACAACCCGCTCGGCACCGATGCCGGCACCGGCACGGCGGTCAACCCCGTCACCGGGCTGCCCTACGCGCCCAACATCGTTCCGGTCGGCGATTTCATGCGGGTCCTGGCCGAGATCTGGGCGGACGGCCCGAAGTCCGAGACCCCGCCCGGCCACTGGAACAGCATCTCCAACAAGGTCAGCGATGATCTCGAGGCCGCCGGCACGCTGGTGGTCGCCGAGACGGGCCGTGCGGTGGACCGCCTGGCCTGGGATGTCCACCTGTACTTCGCGCTCAACGCCGCGATGCACGACGCGGCGGTGGCGGCCTGGGGCGTGAAGCGCGAGACGCTGGGGCCGCGGCCGATCTCCTGGATCCGCTGGATGGCCGACAACGGCCAGTCGAGCGACCCGTCCTTGCCGTCCTACCATCCGGACGGCCTGCTGCTGGAGCCCGGCGTCACCGAGCTGATCACCGCCGAGAGCAGCGCCCCGGGCGAGCGCCACCACCACCTCCGCTGGTGGGTGGGAGAGGTCGCGGTGAAAAGCTGGCCGGGCGAGCCGGGAGACCGCGCGAACGACCACACGGGCGTGCGCTGGATGCGCGCCCGGGACTGGATCCCCTACCAGCGCCGCACCTTCGTGACCCCGGCCTTCCCGGGCTATGTGTCGGGCCACAGCACGTTCTCGCGGGCCGGCGCCGAGGTGCTCACGCGGCTCACGGGCAGCCCGTACTTCCCGGGCGGCTTTGGCGAGTTCGTGGCCCCGGCGGGCGCCACCCTCATCTTCGAGGACGGCCCCTCCGTCGATGTGCGGTTGCAGTGGGCGCTCTACACCGATGCGGCGGATCAGGCGGGGCAAAGCCGCCGCTGGGGCGGCATCCACGTCTACGCGGACGACTTCGACGGCCGGCGCCTGGGCTACGCCGTGGGCCACCTCGCCGCAGACGCCGCCTTGCCGTGGTTTGTCGGCACGGCGCGGGCGGACTGAGCGGGGCGGGGCTCCGTCACGAAGTGTCACGGGGCGGCGCCACCGCGGCCCCGCGGCAATACCCGGGCGCAGGTGCCGGCCCCCGCGGGCGTGCGCGCCGCTTCGGCCCTGGGGTCCCGTGCAGAGCTTCTACCAGATCCTCCAGAACAACCGCGCGTGGGTCGGCCGCATGACTGGCGTCGACCCGCAGTTTTTCACCCGGTTGAGCGAGGGGCAGAGCCCCACGTTCTTGTTCATCGGCTGCGCCGACAGCCGCGTGCCGGCCAACGAGATCACCGGCACCGGCCCGGGCGACATGTTCGTCCATCGAAACATCGCCAACCAGGCTTTCAACAACGATCTCAACCTCCTCTCGGTGCTGCAGTACGCGGTGGACGTGCTGCAGGTGCGCCACGTCATCGTCTGCGGCCACTACGGTTGCGGCGGCGTCAAGGCCGGCTGCGAGGGCAATACGCACGGGTTGGTGGACCACTGGCTCTCCCAGGTGCGGGAGCTGCAGTTCGTCCACCGGGCGCACCTCGACGCCCTGCCCGACGACGACGCCCGGCACAAGCGAATGGTCCAGCTCAACGTGCTGCGCCAGGTGCGCAACCTGGCGAGCACGCCCATCCTGCAGCTCGCGTGGGAGCGCGGCCGGCGGCCCTACCTGCACGGGCTCGTGTACGACCTCGCGGACGGCATCCTGGACCCTCTCGTGGTCGGCATGGACAGCTTCGACGACTGCGAGCGCGCCTTGCACGACCTCTGGGCCGTCTCCGCCACCCATGCCGCCAGCCAGCAGCCGCTCGTGTTCGCGGCGGGGCGGCCGGCCTAATCGGCCGCCGCCGGCTCCGGCCGGGCCAGCTCATCGTCCCCGGGGGCGGGCAGCCAGTCGGCCTCCGGCGTGGCCACCCGCGCCGCCTGGCCTGCCCGCGCCGCGCGCTCTTCGGCCTCCCAGGCGGCGAGGAAGGCGTCCCGCCGCGCGGGAGCGAGGTCTCCCGGGCCCACGCGGGCCCGCCGCCGCTCCGTCACCCGGTGCAGCACCACCGCGGCGGCGGCCGACACGTTGAGCGACTCCGTCATGCCGCGCATCGGGACCATGACGGCGGCGTCGGCCCGCGCCTTGGCCGCCGGGCTCACCCCGGAGAGCTCGGCGCCGAACACGATGGCGAGCGGGGCGTCGACGGGCAGGGTGTCCGGGCTGTGGGCGTCGGGCGCGAGGTCGGCCACCACGATGCGAAAACCGCGGGCGACCAGGGCGTCCAGGCAGGCGTCGATGTCGCTGGCGACGTGGACGTCCACCCAACGCTCCGCGCCACGGGCGGCGCCGCGGGCCGCCCGAAAGGCATCGGTGACCAGATGGACTTCGTGCACGCCGAAGGCCTCGGCCGACCGCAGGATCGCCGAGGTGTTGTGGCGGCGGTAGATCGCCTCGGCGACCACCACCACGCTCTCCAAGCGCTGCGCCAGCGCCGCCTCCACCCGCGCGCGGCGGGCGGGCGGGATCGGGTCGTCTCCCGGAGCGGGCGGGGGCGCGGGCGGAGGGCCGTCGGGGGAGGCCCCCACGGCTCAGGGCACCTTGTTGAAGGTGAGGGCCACGCCCTCGTAGTTGAAGCGGAGGGCGCCGCCCTGGATCGCGTAGGGCAGGCTCTCGCCGCCGCCGGGGGCGTCGAGCTTCATCTGGCCCTGGCGCGTGGCCCAGCGGCCGACGTAGCTCTGGTCCCCTTGGCTCGACTTGCGGGTGATGTAGATCACGCCGCTGCCCTCGAAGCGCACCGTGAAGCGCACCGGCGAGAACTTCACCAGGGTGGAGGCCTCCCACTTGCCGAGGAGGTTCGGGTCTTGCACCCAGGCGACGGCCGCCGGGTCCACCCAGCCGGTGCCCGCCGGTGCCGCGCCCGAGGCGCCCCAGCCGCTGGCGTCGGGGCCGGCGCCCATCGCCGTGACGGGGTTGTTGCCCCAGGCCGCCGCCGCTGCGGTGGGCGTCATCGCCACCGTGAGCAGGGCGTCCGGGTCCAAGGTGGTGGCGACATCCAGGCGGGCGATGAGGACCGTCCAGGTCGCCGCGCCGTTGGCCGCCTTGAAGCGCGCGCGGGCCACGCGGTCCCCGATGCGCAGGCCGTAGGCCTCGCCGTCCTTGTTGAGCGAGGCCGGCGCGAGGCCGGCCGCCGTCAACACCAGACGCAGCTCGTCCGGGTCTCCCGCGCCGCCGCCGACGAGGAACTCGCGCAGCTCGGCGCGGTCTGGGGTGGTTGCGTCGAGCACGGCGCGGTGAGGCCCCTCGGCGGACCAGCCGGCGGGGACAGTGAGCGCAAATGCGGAGCCGATGAAGAGGCTGAGGAGCACGGGCCCTCCCAGGCGCGAACGCGGGATGCTACCACGCTTCGCGGCACCCCGCCGCCCCCGGAGCTCCCGTGACGCGCCTGCTCAAGGACTGGGGCTTCGCCCTGATCGTCGCCGCCGCGGTCTACTTCGGGGTGCAGGCCTTCGTCGGGCGCGGCGATCTCCCGGAGAGTACGCCGGCCTTCGCGTGGTCCACCCTCGACGGCGCACCCGTCACCAACGCCACCTTCGCCGGCCGCCCCCTCGTCATCAACTTCTGGGCGAGCTGGTGCGGGCCCTGCAAGGCCGAGATCCCCGACTTCGCGGCCTTCGCCGCCGCCCACCCCGACGCCGCCCTGCTCGGCGTCGCCGTCGACTCAGGCTCCCCCGGGCAGATCCGCGCCGCCGCCCGCCGCTTCGGCATCACCTGGCCAGTGGTGGACGCCGCCGGGGCCGACACCGCGGCCTTTGGCGTCAGCGTGCTGCCCACCACCTTCGTCATCGGCGCCGACGGCGCGCTCGTCGAGGTCTTCGTCGGCCAGGCGAGCGCCCGCCAGCTGGCCCGCGCGCTCTCCCGCTGAGGGGCCGCGCCGGTTAGCCCCCGCCGGCGCCCCGGCCGGGCGCGAGGGGGGCGCATGGGGGTCAAGCCCGACACCTGGATCCGCGAGCGCGCCCTGCGCGACGGCATGATCACCCCCTTCGAGCCCGGCCTCGTCAGCGCGGTGGGCGGCGCCAAGGTCGTCTCCTACGGCACCAGCTCCTACGGCTACGACGTCCGCTGCGCCGACGAGTTCAAGGTCTTCACCAATGTCTTCGGCTCCGTGGTGGACCCGAAGGCCTTTGACCCGCGGGCCTACGTCGACGTGCGCGGCCCCTCCTGCGTCATCCCGCCCAACAGCTTCGCCCTCGCCCGCACCGTCGAGTACTTCCGCATCCCGCGCGACGTCCTCGTCGTCTGCCTCGGCAAGTCCACCTACGCGCGCTGCGGCATCATCGTCAACGTCACGCCGCTCGAGCCGGAGTGGGAGGGCCACGTCACCCTCGAGTTCAGCAACACCACCAACCTCCCGGCGCGCATCCACGCGCACGAGGGCGTGGCCCAGATGCTGTTCCTCGCGGCCGACGGCCTCTGCGCCACCTCCTACCGGGACCGCGGCGGCAAATACCAGGGCCAAACCGGCGTCACCCTCCCGCGCACCTGACAGAGCGAGTCCGCCGCCGTGTTTCGCCGCAAGCCCCCGCCCGCGCCCCCGCCGCTCGCCGCCGTCATGGGCGCCGGCGCGCGCTACTCCGGCGATCTCACCTTCGAAGGCCGCGTCCGCGTGGACGGCCACTTCACGGGCCGCATCTACACCGAAGACCTCCTCGAGGTCGGCGTCGAGGGCGTCATCGAGGGCGAGGCGGACGTCGCCCGGGCCGTCATCGCCGGCCGCGTGCAGGGGCGCCTGCGGGCCCGCGAGCACCTGCGCCTCACCCGCACCGGGCGCATCGACGGCGCGCTGGACGCCGGCCTCATCGAGGTCGAGCCCGGCGGCCGCATCGACGCCCAGGTCAAGCTGCGCGGAGAAGAGCTCCCATGAGCCCCATCGTCGTCGTCGTGGCCGGGGGCTCCGCCTCCGGCAAAAGCACGGTTTGCGCCGCCCTCGCCGCCCAGCCCGGCGTGCGCATCATCGCCCACGACCGCTACTACAAGGACGCACCAGACCCAGCGACGCACAACTTCGACGAGCCGGACGCCCTGGAGACATCGCTGCTCGTCGCGCACCTCGCCGCCCTGCGCGCCGGCGAGGCGGTCGACGCCCCGGTCTACTCCTTCCCGCTGCACGCCCGCACGGCGGAGACGGAGCGCCTGCTCCCCGCGCCCATCTTGCTCGTCGAAGGCATTCTTTCGCTCGCAAGCCCCGCCCTCGTCGCCGCGGCAGACCTCCGCATCTTCGTGGACTGCCCCGCCGATGTCCGCCTCGCCCGCCGCGTCCTCCGGGATGTCGCCGAGCGCGGCAGGGGCGCCGCCCAGGTCGTGCACCGCTACCTCCACACCGTGCGGCCCATGCACGCCCGCTGGGTCGAGCCGTCGCGCGCCACGGCAGACCTCGTCCTCGACGGCGAGGCCCCGCCCGCGGTGCTCGCCGCGGCCGCCTGGGAGGCGATCTCCCGGCGCGTCGCCGCCAGCGGCGGGCAAGGCTGATTCTTCAGAGGGCAGGGGAAACCAAGGTTTCCCCCGCAACGCCCCCTTCCTTG
>JBEIVK010000510.1:0-3456 GCA_040373935.1 Alphaproteobacteria bacterium | reverse complement strand
GGTCGACGGCCCCGGGCGCGCGTGCGACCGCTTCGAGCCCGGCCCCTTCGATTGCCTCGCCTGCGCCGCCTGCTGCGGCCCGGCCTTCGACGCGGTGGAGGTCGGCGCCCGCGATCCCGCGCGGGCGGCCCTCGCGCCGTGGGTCGTCGCGCGCGACGGCCGCTTCCAGCTCGCGCGCACCGCCGACAACCACTGCGCGCTGCTCCAGCGCCCCGGCAACCACTGCGCCCGCTACGCCGATCGCCCGCGTTGTTGCCGGGATTTTGCGCCCGGCAGCGAGAATTGCGCGTGGGCTCGCCGCCGGTCCGGGCGCAGCGCCGCTTGGGCGGCCCCCAGCCCGGGGGATTCCCCGCTATCCTGGGGCGGCGCTGGCCCCGGCTCCGGCCCGCGATAGCTCTCCGAACCGAGGTCCCCATGCCCACGGCGACGACGAACCCCCGTCTCGAGCGCCTCTTCCGCAAGGCCCATGCAGACGGCCCGCGCATCGGCATCCTGTCCACCTGGGACGTCGAAAACAACGCGGTGCGCCTGCTCGCGGCCGTCTTGCGCGAGGCCGGCCACGAGGTCGTGGAGATCTACTTCAAAGACTGGGTGAGCAACCATCTCGAGCCCGCGTCCGACGCCGATCTCGCGGCGCTCTCGCGCGTCGTCCGCCGCGAAGACCTCCACCTCGTCGCCATCAGCATCCGCGCCTCCGCATACGCCGAGCAGGCGGCGCGCATCACGCGCCATCTCCACGACGAGCACGAGCTCGCCGTGCTCTGGGGCGGCATGCACCCCACGATGATGGGCGACGAGTCCATCGCCGACGCCGACCTCATCCTCCAGGGAGAGGGCGAGTACGCCCTGCTGGAGCTGGCCCAGCGCCTCCGCGACGGCAACGCCGACGACACGGTGCAGACCGGCAACACCTGGTTCAACCTCGGAAAGGGCGGCGTCGTCAAGAACGCCCTCAAGCCGCTCATCAAGGACCTGGACACCCTCCCGTTCCGCGACTACACGAGCGCCGCCCGCAAATACGTCATCACCAACGGCAGTTATTGGGTGGGGGACCCGCAGCACGGCGACCCGGTCTTCCAGATGATGGGCAGCCGCGGGTGCATCTACAAGTGCAGCTACTGCTACAACAGCACCTACAAAAAAGACGTCTACCCCGGCCAGAAGTGGTTTCGCGTGCGCTCCCCGCGCAGCATGGTGGACGAGATCCGCGCCGCCCGCACCCACTGGGACATGAAGCGCATCCGCTTCGATGACGAGGTCTTCAACTTCCAGCTCGACTGGCTGGAGGAGTTCGTCGCGCTGTACCCCAAGGAGGTGGGCCTCCCCTTCGAGATCTTCATCGAGCCCAAGCTTGTCAACGAAGAGCGCATGACGATGCTGCGCGACGCCGGCCTCACTGGCGTCTACATGGGCATCCAGTCCTCGGAGCGCGTCACCGGCCACCTCTACGACCGCCGGGTGAAAAACCAGTCCATCTCCGACATCGCCCAGATGTACCAGCGGCTCGGCATCAAGCCGCACTTCCAGCTCATCTTCGACGACCCGGTGAGCACCGAGGCCGACAAAAAATCCCTCTTCGAGATGGTCGCCAGCTTCCCGCACCCCTACGACCTCTACCTCTTCTCGATGACGGTCTTCCCCGGGTCGGAGCTCAACCACAAGCTGCTGCAGAACGGCCTCATCAGCGAGTACGACATCGACGGCCGCAACAACACGCGGGTGTTCTACCAGCACCGCGTCAACCTCGCGTACCCGCGGCCGGTCGAGGACACCTTCTGGATCGCCCTCACCCAGATGCTGTCCAAGCCCTTCGTGCCCCAGCCCTTGCTGCGCGCCCTCTCGAAGAGCGAGACGCTCAAGCGCCACCCCTGGCCGGTCATCCAGCTCGCGCACGCCGCCAACTTCGTCAAGCTCGGCACCGAGGCCGCGGGCATGACCATGAGCGGCGAAATGACGAGCACCCTCGTCCGCCGCTGGCTCTCGGCCGATCGCGTCATCACCACCTGACGGTCCGCGCCCGCGCAGCGGCCGGCCCAGCGCGCGGGGCTTCATCGGGTGGGGGCAGGGGAAACCAAGGTTTCCCCCGCTACGCCCCCTTCCTCTCTCCCACCAGGCCGCTCCCTGACGGCCGTCAGGGCCGCGCGCCCCCTCGCCCGGATACCGTGGGCGGGTCCTCGGAGCGCCCATGTCCCGGTCCTGCTGCGGTCCCGCCGCCCCCGCGCCGTCCCCCGCCCCTGCGGTGGCGGCGCCCCCGGCGCTCGCGCCCGACACCCTGCGCGACACCGTGCGTCGCGCGTATGCCGCGGTGGCCGCCGCCGGCGACGCGGGGCACGGCACCCCCGCCGCGGTCTCCTGCTGCGGCGTCTCGGACGACGCCGCCGTCAACGCGCTGGTCTCGACCCGGCTCGGCTACTCCGACGCCGACCGCGCGGCTGTCCCGGCGGGGGCAGATCTCGGCCTCGGCTGCGGAAATCCCAAGGCCATCGCCGCGCTGCGGGCGGGCGAGGTCGTGGTGGACCTCGGCGCGGGCGCCGGCTTCGACGCGTTCCTCGCGGCGGCCGAGGTGGGGCCGACGGGGCGGGTCATCGGCGTCGACATGACGCCGGAGATGGTGCACAAGGCCCGCGCCAACGCCGCGCGGGGCGACTACCCGCACGTCGAGTTCCGCCTCGGGGAGATCGAGCACCTGCCCGTCGCGGATGCCGTGGCGGATGTCATCCTGTCCAACTGCGTCATCAACCTCTCGCCCGACAAGGCCCAGGTCTTCCGCGAGGCCTTCCGCGCGCTCAAGCCGGGCGGGCGCCTGGCCGTCTCCGACGTCGTCGCCACCGCGCCGCTGCCGCTGGAGATGCGCGCCGACGCCGCGCTGCTCGCCGGCTGCATGGGCAACGCCGCGCCCATCGCGGACATCGAGGCCCACCTCGCCGCCGCGGGCTTCGTCGAGGTGTGCATCGCGCCGAAGGACTCGTCGCGGGAGTTCATCCGCGATTGGGCCCCGGGCCGCGGCGTCGAGGCGTATGTCGTCGCCGCGACCATCGAGGCGCGCAAGCCCCGGCCCTGAGCGGGGCGGGGGCTCTGGCGCCGGGGGGCCGTCGCGGCGGAGGCCGAGGCCGTTGGCGGCGAAGAAGGCGCGGCCGTAGGCCAGATCGGCGGAGTCGTCGGTGGGGTACAGCTCGCGCACGAGCGGGCGGCGCCTCGCCTTGCGCAGCTTGTCGGCGGCCATCTCCCAGGTGAGGCGTGCGGCGTCGGGGCTGGGGTGCAGCGCCGCAGCGCCGAGCATCACCTCGGAGGTCTTGGGGTGGATGATGACGGCCTAGACCTCGTCGGGGAGATCGAGCGGGCCCATGATCTCGATGGCGGTGGCGCGCCGGCGGCCGTGGCCGAGGATCGGTGGGCGCACGCCGCATATCGCCCCGGGCGGACAGCCGCGCCGGCCGGTCAGTCGAGGGTGAGGTC
>JBEIVK010000751.1:0-2280 GCA_040373935.1 Alphaproteobacteria bacterium | reverse complement strand
GCCCCGGCGGGGGGCGCCGGCGCGGGCGCAGGCGCAGCGGCCGCCGTCAGCCGAAGCGCCTCCAGGCGCTCCGCCCCGTGCACCTCCACCCGGGTGACCTGGTCCAAGGTGAGCGAGCGGGGGCTCACGCCGATGATCTCGACCAGCGTGAGGGCGTGGAGGGACGAGGCGTCCACGTCGTCGCGGCCGTCGGCGTCGTCGGGCAGCGCCCAGAGCCAGCCGTCTGCCTCAGCGGGAGGCAGGTTGGGCCCCAAATAGGTGACCGCGGCGGTGGTGTTCCGATGGAAAATCCGCGACGCCCACAGGCGCGGCGTGGCCGCCGGGCCCCAGCGGGCGCCCAGGCCGAGCAGGCACCCCTCGATCAGCAAATCCGGCGGGGCGTCCAGCTCGAGATGGAGATCGATGTGGCCCCGGAGGCCGCTCGCCAGGTCGGCCAGGAACGTCCGCTTGGGAGCATCGGGCAGGCGCAGGCGCCGCAGCCCCGCCCCGCCCCGCAGCGAAATCCACGCGCCCGGGGCGAGGGCGCGAAGGTCCAAGGACACGACGTCCGGCGGGACGACGAGGGAGGCGCTGTGGGCGGCAGGGCCGAGGATCTGGATCCGCACCGAAGCGTGGCCGGGCGGAAGGCTGGCGAAAAAGCCGAGGTGCGCCGCATGCGCGACGGTGACAACCGGAAAATCGAAGGGAGTCGGCTCGGGGAGCGGTGGCATGCATGGCCTCGAAGCGGCGGGTGGGAGAAATAACGCGGCGCTGCCCGCCGAACGGACCGCCACGACCTCAACGACCGCCGCCCCGGCCCTGCAGCGCGCGGGCCCCGCGCTCTCCGGCGACTGCCCCGCCGACCAGCCCTGCGGCGAAGCCGAGCCCAGCGCCGACGGGCCCGCCGACCATGAAGCCGAGGAGCGCGCCCAGCGGCGCCCCGGCGGTGCCGCCGCCGACGGTGCCCATCCCCCGGACGGCGGTGGACGCCATCGCGTCGGCGGAGGGCACGGGGAGCGCGGAGAGAAGAGGAACGAGGTCGGTTTTCATGGGGGCTCGGGGAGGGTGCGGGTGGGAGGGCGTCACGAGAGCTTCTCGGCCGCCCGGATGACGGCTTGGATGGCCTTGGCGGGGTTGCCGCCGGTGAAGACGCGCAGCGCCTGCTTCACGGCGACGGTGGCGAGCTTGGCGGCGGCTTCGGGGGAGAGGGCGCGGATGAGGGACATGGTGGACTCCGGGGACGAGACGGCGGGGCAGAAGGCTTGCGGTCAGCGGCGCTTGGATTTGGCGCGCGCGGCCGCCTCGACGAGGCGGGAGGGGAGGCCCCCCAACGCCCGTTCGAGGGCGGCGCTCGCGAGCGCGGCGGCGGACCGGGCGGATTTGACGAGGGTGCGCATGGGTTCGCGGGACGGAATGAGCGACATGGGGCGTACTCTGCGGTGGGGGGAGGGGGAGGAGGAGAGGGAGCGGCCGGCGGCCCCACGGTGGGGCGTGCGCGTCGCCGGCAGACCGCCAGCGCACGCGTGGGCTCCGTCGATCTCACGCATGGGCTCGGTCCATCCGGACAGCCCGCAAGCGGCAGCCCGCGCGTCGGCGGCGGGGGACATCCTGGCCCACGGGACCCGAAACGGAACCCGCCCGCGTTCGCCCATCGGGCCCTCCGAGAGCCGGGCTGGATGGACGGCGGTGACGGCGGTCGCCAGAATGCGCCAGCCAAAAGGCGGAATCCGAAAGACGGAAGCCAAAAGGCGGCAGATGACAATACGGACTCTCGATCCGTCGGCACGCAGACGCCTCCCGGACGCGCGCGCCGCCGCCCACCGGACAGCGCGCCGCCGAATGGCCCCGCCGCTCGGCGAAGCGCCCCGTCGCCTGTCCGGCGCGGGCCTCGTGGCGCGTGGATGGGAGCGGAGGGCCCATGAGCCGAGAGCACCGGAAAGCCAAACGCAAAGCCCGCGTCCGCGCCGAGCGCCTCAACCCCACCCCGCCGGTGGTCATCCCCGAAAAGGCCGCGCGAGACCCGGCGACCCGCTGGCTCAACCTCAGCGCCCGCCGCACCCCGGTGCTCTCGCTGCGGCCCGTCGGGCCCGCCATCCCGGTGGACCTCGACTCCCCCGACGCGCCCGTCGCGCTTCACCTCGCCGCCGCCGCGCGGGGGCCCGTCCCCACGGATTGATGGCGTCGGGCGGGCTGCATCTGGGCGCCTGCCGGGCTCCGCCCGGCACCGCGTCTCTCCGGCGGGTCGCGGCCGTGCGGCCGCTCCGGGCGCGCGGCCGCGCGCACCGGCCCTGCGGGCCGCCG
>JBEIVK010000845.1:0-1891 GCA_040373935.1 Alphaproteobacteria bacterium | reverse complement strand
GGGCGGTCTCGACGGACCAGGCGGCCTCGACGGTGGCGCGCAAGGCGGCGCGGACCTGGGCCTCGGCGGTGGCGGTTGCCGAGTCGGCGCAGGCGCGGGCGGAGGCGAGCTCGGCCCAGGCCCCGGCGTCGACGAGCGGGAGGTCGAGGCGGAGGGTGGCGTCCCATTGGTCGAGCGGGGTGATGACGATGGGATCGGTCTCGCCGGGCTGGGTGATCTCGGCGGCGAAGGCGTTGCGCGTGTAGCCGCCGCTGGCCTGCACGCGCGGCAGCAGGGCGGCGCGGGCGGTGCCGACGGCGCCGCCTTGGGCCTCGGCGCCGGCGAGGGCCTGGGCGATGGACGGGTCTTGGGCCCAGGCGGCGCGCAAAAGCGGATCGAGCGGGTGCTCGGCGGCGCGGGCGGGGAGACCGGTGAGTGCGGACACACTCACGAACAGCGCCCAGCGGGGGCGCGGACTACGGCGCATGGGGGCCCTCCGGGGCGGCGCCACGCCAGAGCGTGTCCACCAGCCCGCGAACGAAGGTGGGGGTGTCGAGCGGCATCTGGGCGGCGAGGCCGGTCATCTCGCCCATCGCGAAGGCGACGATGGCGCCCGAGAACACGCGGGCGAACAGCTCAGGGTCCGTCGCGCGCATGCGGCCGGCGCGCATCTGCTGCTCGAAGAAGGCGGCGAGGCGGCGGGTGCCGGCGACCGGCGCGGCCTGGGCGCTGTCGAAGGGGGCGCGGCCGGGCTCGCGGGACCAGCGGAGCATGGAGCGCGGCATCTCTTCGCGGAGATGGGCGATCATGCCGTGGGCCAGGGCGTCGAGCAGCGCGGGCAGCGGGCCGGTGGGCGGCGCGTCGAGCAGGGCCACCCAGCCGGGCAGCGAGCCGCCGGTGGCCTGGGCGAACAGGGCGTCGCGGGTGCCGAACCGCTTGAAGAGGAGCGCCTCGGACACGCCGGCGCGGGCGGCGACCGCCGCGGTGGTGGCGTGCACGCCTTGCTCCACGAACACGGCGCGGGCAGCGTCGAGCAGGGTCTCGTCGGGGATGCGGCGGCGGGGCGACATGCGTGAGTGAGGACTCACTCACTTTGGGTGGCGCGCAAGCGGACGGGCGCGCCATTTTCCGGCGAGCCCCGATCGCCCCGCGATCGGCGGCGCGGCCTCGCCCCCCGAGAGCATCGACCTGTGCTCGGTTCTCTGCGAGACGCGCCCTGCCGGGCCCGCCGCTCAGCCGCAGCAGTCCACCGCGAAGGACGCGCGCTCGATGGCCGTGTCCGTCTCCACCACGAGCTCCAGGACCCAGCCCCCCGCCATTTGGAAGAGGAGCCCCTCCGCCAAGAACTGCCCCGGGGCCTGCTCCGAGACCGTGGGCAGCACGGGCATTCCGTGGCCGTGGGCGGGCATCGTCGCGTCCACGCCGAGGCGCGCGCCGGCCGGCGGGCCGCCGCCCGCGTCCGCCACCGTGATGGCGAGGTCGAACTCTTCGGACAGGGCGATCGGGTCCGGTGACGGCGCCCAGGAGACGGTGAACGAGCCGCCGTCCGTGGGCCCGGCGCGCCCGTCGAGGACCTCGCCCGCGCCGCCGCCGTCCCCGTGCCCGAGGTGCCCCGAGTCGCCCCTGTGCCCGCCGTGGCAGCCCAGGCCCACCCCGGCCGCGACCATCACCACCGCCCACGCGCGCGTGCCCATCGAAGCGCCCTCCGCTCCCAGATAGGCTAATGCAATCGGACCCGACCCGCGCGGGCCGGAGGCGCCGTGGAACCCGTGCTCGTCCTCTCTCGTTCTGCCGACGGCGCCGCTGTCCAGGTCGACGCCGCCCGCGCCCTCGCGGGCTTCGCCCTGCACGCCTGGGCGGGAGACGCCGCGGCGCTCCCGTTCGTGGCCCGGCTCGACGCCCTGCCCGCCGG
>JBEIVK010000040.1:0-13469 GCA_040373935.1 Alphaproteobacteria bacterium | reverse complement strand
GGCCTGTCGGCCGCTTGCACCGGCCCTCCGGGCCGCCGCCTCCGGTCCGTGGCGCGGTGGCCCCGCCGCCGGGGCCCGGCCCGAGACGATGCGGGTGCCGGGACCCCGCGGGTCGATGGCCACGGCCGGTTGGCGTGGCGGGCGGGTCCGCGACCGGGCCGCGGGTCCCATCGCCGCGCGGCCCACCACCCCGCCGCCGGCCCGCCTCCCGTCAGGCCCGCAGCACGCGGATGCGCTTGCCGGTCGCGGTCTCGGTGGCCTCTTCCCGGGTGCGCTCCTCGATCGGCGCCGCCGCCGCGCGTTGGTCAAAAAGGACCAAGATGCCTTCTTCGAGGCCCAACCCCGCGAGGTAGGCGTCGATCTGCTTCAGCCCTTCGGCGAGAGGGTCCTTGCGCCCGTCGCGCCACACCTTGAGCTCGATGGCTTCCCGTTGGAGCTGCGGTTTGCCCTCGGCGTCGATCCACGGCCAGCTCACCAGCAGGTCGATGCGGCGGCGGCCGATGCCGTACTCCCGCGTGACGATGCCGCCGCCGTTGACCACCCGCTGCAAGAAGGCCATCAGCACGAGCTGCGGCGCGGCCTCCTGGTACGAGAGGTTTCGCGTCAGGATGGCGCCGTGCTCCACCCAAAACGCGGCGAACTCGGTGAGGAGCACGCGGATGTCGAAGCGGCCGTCGGCGCGCACGAAGCTCCGCGGGTCGGCCATGACGGTGTGCTGGATGCCCGCCGACAGCACCCGGGCGACGACCTCGGTGTAGATGGGGTTCGCGATGCGCAGCGGAGGGTTCTTGACGAGACCGAGGTCGAGCACGTACGAGACGTCGTCGTCGAACACGTCGTCGACGGCCACGGTCTCGCCGGACAGCAGCGGCTGGATGACGCGCCGGACCCGGTCTTCGGAGAGCTTGCTCACCAAGGAGTCGAGGTGCGTCGCCCGCGCCAGCACCAGCCGCTCCCTCGCCGTGGCGACGTGGCCGGCGGTGATCGGCCCGGTCACGCGCATTTCCTCGACCAGCTCGCGCGCGAGCGCGTTCACCAGCCACGGCTGGCCGCCGGCGTACGCGGTGATCCGCTCCATCGCCGCCGCGTCGAAGGGCTGGCTGGTCTCGGCCGTGTGCTGCAGCAGCAAGCCGCGCACCTCGTCGTCGGTGAACGTCGCGAAGGTGAGGGATTTGACCTTCACGTTGAACGGGCTCGCGGTGCCGAGCCGCCCGCCGTCGCCGCCGCTCGCGGTCTTGTATTCGCGCACGTCGCGCAGCCCGCACAGCATCACCGACCACGGCGCACCCTCTGGGCGGTCGGGGAACATCGCGCGGAGCTGACGCAACACCGAGATGAGGCTTTGGCCGCGCACCGCGTCGATCTCATCGAGGAGGAGCACCACCCGCCGGGGGCAGACCCGGCACCACGCGCTGATCAGGTCGGTGAGCAGGCGCTCGGACTTCGAGCCCGGGTCGAAGGCGGGCGGTTGCAGGGTGGGGTCGAGCTGGTTTTGCGCCTCAGCGAGGAGCTGCCGGACGATGATCTCTTGGGCCGCGGCGTCATCGTCGCCCTTCGCCTCCGCCGCCTCGCAGCTGAGGTACAGCGCCGCGTAGGTGCCCTCTGCCGTCAACGCGCGCGCGAAGTGGCGCAAGAACGTGGTTTTCCCCGACTGCCGCGGCGCGTGCAGCACGAAGTAGTCCCCGTTGTTGACGAGCGTGCGCGCCTCCGGCAAGCGCGGCAGCGGCGGCACCATGTAGTGCCAGTCCGCGCGGCACGGGCCCGCGGTGTTGAAGCGCTTGGGGACGGGAGGTGGGGCGGCGGCGGACGACATCCTGGGAGCAACCTCATGCGCTGGCCCGGCCGCAGCCCCGCGTGCGCGCCGCGCGGACGCGGCCCGCAGCTCAGGGGGCGACGCCTTCCAGGCTCACCTTGTAGGGAGCGGTGACGCCCGCCGGGCCGTCGTAGCCGTTGACCCAGAGGTAGAAGGTCTGGCCCGGCTCCAGCACGAAGTCGGTGGTGCCCACCTCGGGGTTGGCGTACTGGTCGTCGGCGAGGGCGAGGAACTCGGCGGGCAGGCCGTCCAGCGGGCCCAGGATGTAGTAGTCCAGATCGGCCGAGGGGTCGTCCCAGGACACCTGCACCGAGACGGCCATCGGCTCGTCCACGGTGAAGGAGAAGAGGTCGTCGTCGTTGGGGATGGTGTCGCCGTCCCCGAAGAGGATGTCGCCACGGACGAGATCGCGGATGCCGATGCCGCTCAGGCTGCCGAGGGGCGAGGCGCCGGAGAGCGAGGCCGGATCGACCGAATCATCGGGCGCGAAGGCGATGTTGTTGGGCTCCGTCTCGGAGGCGACAAAGCCAGAGAGCAGGGGGACCATCGTGTCGACCACGAGCAGGGGAGCCTCGACGTCCTCGGTGCGGGTGTTCACCCGCAGGGCGGTGGCGTTGTAGAGGGTGCCCGTGGAGAGCGGGGCGTCGAGCGAGGCGAAGGTGCCCGCGAAGAGCAGGACGGAGGCGACGTCGGCCTCGATGGTGGTCTCGGTCGTCGTCTCGGGGGCTGCGCCGTCGCCCCCGCCGCCGCCCGTGCCGGAGTCGAGCGGCGCGCCGGTGTCCCCGGGCGTGCCCGTGTCGGCGCCGATGTCCTTGCCGGCGGCCGGCTTTTCGACCGTGGTGACCGCTTGGATCACGCGCATCTCGTAGGCGCCACGCCAAGTGTCCGTGCCCGAGAAGAACTCGAAGGTGGGGACATCGGTGCCGCCGAGCGGCAGGCCGCGCGCCGCCGGGTCGTCGGCCGCGTAGGCACCGACCAGCACGCCGGCGTCCGACGGGTTGAAGCCGGACATGCGGAGCTGGTAGAGGTCCGCCGCGAAGGCCTGGACCGGCGTGATGACGACGGCGTAGCGGCGGTCGGCCTCGACCTCGAGGGGCACCGACCACCAGCCGTAGGCCCCGGTGCTGTCGCCTTCGAGCAGCAGCGTGGGCGTGGAGCTGGAGGTGGCGTCGTCGAAGACCCACACCTGCACCCCAAAGCGGCGCTGCTCCGGCTCGCCGGAGTCTGCCGTGACGTCGCCGTAGAAGAGGTCGAGCGTGATGGGGCCGGAGCGCAGCGGCACGAAGGACCACGCGTCGACGTCGGACTCGTCGACGTCCGGGGTGGCCGCGGCGTCCACGGCCGCGATGGTGCCTTCGGCG
The DNA here is from genome assembly GCA_040373935.1 of Alphaproteobacteria bacterium. Classification (GTDB taxonomy): domain Bacteria; phylum Myxococcota_A; class UBA796; order UBA796; family UBA2385; genus JBEIVK01. The sequence goes on along the minus strand of JBEIVK010000040.1, from coordinate 10,295 downwards.
CGCATGACGCGGTAGCCGAGCAGGCCGAGGTCTTCGGCCGACTCGGGCGGGCCGTTGGTGTCCGAGGCGGCCTCAGCCGCGAAGGACGGGCCGATCTCCACGACGCCCCGCAGTACCGTGCGGTCGATGCCGGACTCGGGGCCGCCGCAAGCGGCGAGAGCGAGGAGAGAAGACAGGGAGCGGATGGGCGTGCGCATCAGAACTCACCCCGAAGGCCAAGCTGGAAGATCCGCGGGGCCTGGTATGCGAGGGGGGTGCCAAAGAAGGGGGCGCCGGCGTCGTTGGTGAGGATGCCGCCGGTGTCCGGGTCGTCCACGGCCGTGCCGACATCGATGACCGTGCGCGAGTTGAGCACGTTGAAGCACTCGGCCGTGAGGTCCCAGGTGGTGCGGCCGGCCGCGAGCGTGAAGCCGAGCTTCAGGTCGAGCTGGGCGTACATCGGCAAGCGGTAGTCGCCGTCCACCACCCCGCGGGCCAAGGACCAGTCCTGGAACGTGGGGTTGAAGTAGGTCGGACGGTAGGGGGTGCCGGAGGCGAGGTTGAGGTTCCAGCCGGTGAGCAGGCCGAGCGCCGAGGACTCCTTCAGGGTGAGCAGGCTGGCGTCGCGCCAGGACCCGTTGACCTTGAGGACGTGGGGCGTGTCGTAGGGCATCAGGCCCACTTCGTAGACCTGCTGCGGCGCGACGTCGAAGGCCGCCGAGGCGAGGCCCTGGGACTGGTCGTCCCGGAAGCGGCCGTACGCCCGCGCGTACGTGTAGGACGCGATCATGCCCCAGTTCTCGTCGAACTGGCGCGACGCCAGCAGCTCGATGCTGCGGTACTGGATGAAGGCCTCGTCCGGGGTGCGGAGGCGGTAGCGGGTCTCGCCGGTGCCGTCCCGGCTGCCGATGACGGTGCCGCCCGTGCTGTCCCAGATGAGGTTGACCTCGTCGTCTTCCCAGAGGTTCTTCGTGTTCTCGGCGGTGAAGGTGGCCGAGAGACCCCACCCGCCGCCGAAGTCGCGCGCCAGGCCGATGTCCCACTCGTCCGAGCGGGGCACCCGCAAGTCGTTGTGCATGAGGAGGCTGTCGGCGAAGGAGAAGAAGGGCTCGGAGGCCCAGGTGCCCGCCTCTTCGTCCCAGTTGTAGTAGCCGCCGCCCTGGCCGCGCGAGAGCAGGCTGCCGATCTCCAAGAAGCCGGAATCGTAGAAGCGCCCGTAGTAGACGTGGGCGCGGGTGCGGCCGTCGTTCGTGAGGTCTGCCGCTGCGCCGATGCGCGGGGCCACGGTGAGCTTGTTGAACACCACCTCGCCGTCCACGTTGGAGAAGCGGGAGTGGTCCAAGCGCAAGCCGGGGCGCACGGTGAGCCAGCTGAGCGGAGACCAGACGTCCTGCACGTAGAGCGAGGTGAGGGAGCCGCCGAGGGGAACCTCGATGTCCTGGTCGTACTTGAGGAGCAGGGCCGGGGTGTAGCCGGCGAGGTTCGAGGGGTCCCCGTCGTGGTTGTAGTAGGCGAGGCCGTTGGCCCCATACCCGGCATAGAGCGAGCGCGTCGTCAACACATCGGCTTGCAGGCCGACCTTGAGCTGATGGCCGCCCAGCGCGTCGAAGTAGAAGGTGCCGGAGCTGTTGAGCGTGGCCCGGGTGCGGGCGTCGCGCGTGGCGAGGGGCGTCGCGCCGTAGGCGTAGCCGTCCGGGTCGTTGGGGAGCCAAGCGCCCAGCGGGTCGTTGCTGGGCTCGGTGCAGAGGCCGTTGTCGTTGAAGGAGCCGCAGTCCTTCCAGGCCATCGGCATCGTCTTGATGTAGGACCGCACCACCGAGAGCTGGTTGTCCATCACGAAGGCGTCGCCCGGGGTCCACTGGTGGCCCACGCTGCCCAGCCAGCCGCCTTGGCGCCAGAACGTCTCGGCGTTCGGCAGCACGTAGGGCGACGCGTCGGAGTTGTCGATGCGCGTGGGGTCCGTCTGGCCCTGCAGCCACAGGCGGTGGTCTTCGCTGGGGCGCCAGGTGAGCTTGCCGAACAGATAGGCGCTCTGCCAGTCGCGGGTGGCGACCGGGAAGGCCTTGCCGGTGTCCGGGTCGACCGGCCGCGTGTTGGCCTGCTCGGCCGTGAGCGCCGGCGTGAACAGGTTGCGCGTGTACTGGAAGCCCGCGAAGTACCAGAGGGCATCCTTGATGATGGGCCCGCCGATGTTGCCGGCCACGAACTGCTGCGCGTTCTCGGGCTCCGGCTGGCCCTCCTCGGAGGGCAGCGGCGTGTAGACCTGCGTGGCCGACCCGCTGTAGAGCATCTGGACGTCGGACTCGATCTCGTTGCCGCCCGAGCGGGTGACGACGTTGACGGCGCCGCCCATGCTGCGGCCGTATTCGGCGTCCATGCCGCCGGTGATGACCTGCACTTCCTCGATGGCGTCGAAGTTCATGTTGACGGAGAAGGTGCCCGTGACCGGGTCCGTCGTGTTCACGCCGTCGACGTAGTACTGGTTGCCGAACGAGAGGCCGCCCCGCATGTTGGGGTTGCCCGAGCCGGTGACGCCGGGAGCGAGCTCCATCACGCCCTGGTAGTCGCGGCCGAGGTTGGGGAGGTCTCGCAGCGTCTCGCGCGTCATCACCAGGCCGGTGCGCGTGGTGGTGACGTCCACCACGGGGGCCGTGTCGGTGATGACGATCTCGCCGCCGCCGGAGACCGGAACCAGCGTGACATCGGCCGTGACGGTGAGGCCCGACGCGACGCGGAGGCTCAGGTTGACCGGCTGGAAGCCGTTGGCCGTGGCGATGAGGGTGTAGTCGCCGACGGGCAGCGCCGTGAAGCGGAAGCTGCCGTCTCCTGCCGACGCGGCCTCGCGGGTGCCCTGCATCTGCGGGGCGCGCAGCGTGATGAGCACACCGGGGACGGAGAGGCCCTCCGGGTCGGTGACGGTGCCGCGGAGTTGGCCGGTGAGGTCGACCGCGTGGGCGGCGCGCCCGCTGGTGAGCAGCAGGAGCAGCGTGAAAAGCAGGGGGAGCGGAACGAGGGCGCGGCGGATCACCAGTTGCCTCGGCGAGGTGGGCGGTGGCGCATCGTACCCGATCCCGGCGCCGAGATCACGGACGTTTGTTGTCCGGGCGTTTCCAGGCTTGTCGGTTAGTGCGGGGCGCCATGCGCATCGTCACGTTCAACGTCAACAGCATTCGCGCGCGCCTCCACCTTCTGCCGGACTGGCTGGACCGCGCGCAGCCGGATGTGCTGTGCCTCCAGGAGCTGAAGTGTGAGGCCGGCGACTTCCCGATGGAGCTGTTCGCCTCCCGGGGCTACCACGTCGCCTTGCACGGCCAGAAGACCTACAACGGCGTCGCCATCGCCAGCCGCACCCCGTTGGCCGATGTGCGCACCGGGCTTCCCCTCGACGGCGACGCCGAGGCGCGCGGCATCGCCGTCCGCACCGCCGGGCTCCACATCGTCAACCTGTACGTCGTGAACGGCAAGTCCGTGGGGGACCCGAAGTACGCCCACAAGCTCCGGTGGCTCGATGCCCTGGTCGATTGGGTGGGCCAGAGCTGCTCGCCCACCGAGGCGCTCGTCGTGTGCGGGGACTTCAACATCGCCCCCACCGACGCCGACACCTGGGACGCGGCGGCCTGGCATGGCTCCGTCTTGTGCTCGGAGGCCGAGCGCGCGCCCTTCCAGCGGCTGCTCGACTGGGGCCTGCACGATGCCTTCCGCTCCCTGTATCCGGACGCCTTCGGGCGCTACGCGCACACCTGGTGGGACTACCGGGGCGCCGGTTTTCCGCGCGGGCATGGCCTCCGGATCGATCATCACCTCGTCACGGCGCCGGTGCTCGCGCGCGCCACCGCCGTCGAGATTGACCGCGACATGCGCAAGTCCGACAAGGCGAGCGACCACGCGCCGGTCACGCTCGTGCTGCGGGGCGAGGGCGCGGCATCCGGGTGACGGGTTAGGCCCCCCGCGGGAGACCGCATGAAGCTCACCGGCCGCATTCTGCACCTCTACGCCGACCCGGCGCTGGTCCGCGCGCAGCTCGACGGCGCCGATGTCCCGTTCGGCGGCCAGCCGCTGCACTACGGCGTCAACACGGACCTCATGATCTCCGGGCAGGCCTGCACGCTCGGCTACACCCCGGACATCCTGGGGCCCTGGTTCCTCGAGAACTTCCTCGACACCGTGCGCAAGGACGACGTGCGCGGCGGCGGGTTCCAGGTCATCGTCGGCGGGGACGCCTACGGGTCCGGCTCCTCGCGCGAGGTCGCCGTGGTGGCGCATCAGGGCGGCGGCATCGAGCTGGTGGTCGCGCGGAGCTTCCAGCGCATCTTCCAGGAGAACATGGTCTACGGCGGGATGCCGTTCACCACCGACTTTTCGGTGGTGGACCGCCTGCGCGCCGGCGAAGAGGTCGACACGGCCTCCTTCGCGGCGGCCCTGCCCGACTTCTTCCGCCAAGTGAGCGAAGCCGGCGGCCTGCTCGCCTACGGCCAGCGCTGGCTCGCCGGCGCCGTGCAGCCCTGGTACGACGCGGCGCCCGCGCCGCGCCCGCTCAACGCGGTCGAAAAGATCATCGCCGCCAAGGCCTGGGCCGGTGGCGCACCGGGGTTCGCGGGCGGCCCGCGCTTCGGCATCGCGGATGTGCGTCCGGGTGATCAAGTTCTTTGCAAGGCCGGTTTCCGCGGCATGCATGAGTACACCGCCGGCATGGTGATGTCGCTCTACGAGCAGGCCTTCGGTCAGGCCCGCGTGGAAGACCCAGACCAAGTCGCCTGCTTCGAAGACCACTTCGTCCTCATCGACGAGCCGTCCGTGCCGGCGCCGGTCAAGAAGGCCCGCCTCGCGCCGGCGCGTCAGCTCGCCGCCGAGATGGTCGACGCCTGCGAGCGCCACGGGCTGCGGCTGCACGGGCCGGGGCGGCCGTATCCGCCGGGCGTCTGCCACCGCCTCGTGGTCGAGCAGTACGCCCGCCCGGGCGACATCGTCATCCTCACCGACAGTCACACCCCCACGGCCGGCGTGCTCAACGCCTTCGCCTTTGGCGTGGGCAGCACCGCGATGGCCTTCGCGCTGCGCACCGGGCTCATCCCGGTCACGGTGCCGAAGGTCGTGCGGGTGGTCGTGCGCGGAGACGCCCGCGGGCTCATCTCGCCCAAGGACCTCATCCTCCACCTCATCGGGGATCCGTACTTCCGCGAGGAGCACTGGCGCAGCTCGCCCACCGACACCTGCGTCATCCAGTTGGGCGGGCCCGGGCTCGACCAGTGGGACGTGGACGAGCTGTCCGTCATCACGAACATGACGGTCGAGGGTGGCTTGATGACGGGCGTGGTCGAGCCGTGCAAGCCGCTGCTCGATTTCCTGCGCAGCACCCGCGGGGAGGACTACGCCGGCTGGATGGTCGGCCCGGACGAGGGCGCCCACTACGAGCGCGTCATCGACGTGGACCTCGACGCCGTGCCGCTCACGGTCGCGACGCCGGGCGACTCGCGCAACCGCCTCGCGCTGTCCGAGGCCACCTCCGTGCCGGTCCACAACGTCGTCATCGCGTCCTGCACCGGCGGGTCGCTCGCCGACTTGCGCGCCGCCGCAGATGTTTTGCGTGGGCGGGCCATCGCCGAGGGCGTGCGCGTCACGGTCACCCCGTCCTCGCTGGCGGTGGCCGATGCCGCCGAGTCCGAGGGCATCCTCGGCCTCTTCCGCGGCCTCGGCGCGGTGGTGAGCCCGCCGGGCTGTGGCTCCTGCATCGGCAACGGGCCGGGCGTGCCTCTGCCGGGCGAGACAACGGCCAGCACCACCAACCGCAACTTCGACCGCCGCATGGGCGCGCCGGGGCCGGTGTACCTCGTGTCGCCGGCCGTCGCGGCGGCCAGCGCCGTGACGGGCCACCTCACGGACCCGCGCGCCCTCCCGCCGGCGTGAGCCCGCTCGCCGCGCCTTCGGTGCGCATCGGCGCCCTCGCGGCGGCGGTGCTCCCGGGGCGCCCCTGCGCCGACATCGGCACCGACGGCGCGGCCCTGCCGCTGCACCTGCTCGCCACCCGGCAGGTGCCCCTCGCGATCGGCGTGGACGTCGCGCCGGCCGCCCTCGACGCCGCCCGGGCCCGCGCCCGCCCGGCGGCGGGCCGGCTTGAGCTCCGGCTGGGGGATGGCTTCGCGCCGCTGGCGCCCGGGGAGGTCGCCACGGCGGTCATCGCCGGCATGGGCGGCCATCGCATCGCCGGCATCCTCGCCCGGGGCGGGGCGGCCTTGCGCAGCGTCGAGCGCCTGGTGCTCTCGCCCCACGCGGACGCGGACGTCGTGCGGGCGGCCGCGCGGGGGGCGGGGCTCGCGCTCGACGCCGAGTCGCTCCTCTCCGAGAACGGCCAGTGGTACGTGGTCCTCGTGTATCGTTGGGCGCGGGCCGGCGAGGCCCTCGGCCCCGCCACCCCGGCCGACGACGCCTGGGGCCCGCTGCTGCGCGCCCGGCGGGATCCGGCCTTGCGGGCCTTCCTCGGGGCCGAGCTCCAGCGCCAGGCGCAGGCCTGCGTCGCCGCGCGCCAGGGCGGCGCCAGCGTGGAGGCGCTCGCCCGCCTGCACGAGGGCCTCTCCGCCATCGAGCAAGAGTTGGCGCGCCTCGCGTTTGCGCGCGGGGGCTGACGCAGGTCCGGTTTTCGGCGGTGGTGGTGGCGGGGGGCGCGTTGGCCGGCCACGCTGGGGGACGAGGTCGCCATGCTCTCTCCTGCCCTTTTGCTGCTCGCCGCCTTGCCCGAGGCGCCCGCCTTCTGCGGGACCTACGTCGGGGGCGCCGACGACGACATCTACAACGAGGTGAGCGGCGCCGCGATGGTGCGGACCGGCACCACCACCATCCTCACCGTGGCCAACGACGTTCTGGGCGAGTTCGAGGGCTTCGCCCTCCTCATCCCGGTGCCCGAGGTGCTCGACGCCGACGACCTCAAGGTCCTTGACCCGGGGGTTTTCGACCGGCTGGGCCTCTACAGCGCGCCGCGCCTCGTCTCCTACGATTGCAGCGACTTCGACGCCGAGACCGACACGGACGCCGACACGGACGCCGACACCGACAGCGACACCGACGTGGACGTCGAGGGGCGCTACATCGTGGGCGAGTACGACGTCGCCATCTTGTCCGCCTCCGAGTCGTCCGCGCTGGGCGAGTGGCTGCGCGACAACGGGTACGCGGTGCCGGCCCAGACGGCCCCGCTCCTTGACGCCTACATCGAGGCCGGCGCGTACTTCCTCGCCGCCCGCGTGGCTCCGGAGGCGGGCATCACGCCCGGCACGATGCTCTCGCCGCTGCAGATGCGCTACGCGAACCCGACCTTCAGCCTGCCCATCCGCATCGGCACGGCCTCCAGCAAGGGCGAGCAGGACCTCATCCTCTACACCCTCACCGAGCCGGAGGACGGCGCGACGGGCGTGGCCAACTACCCGCAGATTGAGCCCGTGGACGAGTGCATGTGGGACGAGGACGGCCGCGGGTTCTCCGATTTCTACGCCGACACCTTCGCCGATGCCTACGCGGCCGCCGGCGATGGTGCGTGGGCCCGCGAGTACGCGTGGGCTGGCGGCGGGTGCGACCCGTGCCCCTCGCCGCCGCCCGACGCATCGGACCTGTTCTCTCTCGGCGTCGCCGAAGAACGGCTGGATACCGGCGACTTCTTCTTCACCCGGCTCCACCTCCGCTACACGCCGGAGCAGGCCGACGAGGATCTCGTGCTCTACCACTCCAACCTGCGCGGGCCCGAGCAGCTCCGGTACATCCAATACAATCCGCTGCTGGAGGACCGCTTCCCCCTCTGCGTCGGCGGGTGGGCGGACGACCCTGGCTCCTGCGGGGACCCGGGAGGCGACAGCGGCGCGGGCGACGGCGGCGGGTCGGGAGACGACGGCGAGAAGGCGGCGGGTTGCGGGTGCGCGGCTCCGGGGGCGGCCCTCACGGCCCCCTGGGCGGCGCTGGCCCTCGCCCTCGTGCGCCGGCGGCGCCAGGCCCCGGAGGCGCGTGGTTGACCTCAGAGGGCGTCCGCTTGCGCCGCCTTCTGCAAGGTGGGATGGACGTGGTCGGCGGTCTGGACCAGGCGCAGCGCGTGGTCTCGGAAGGTCTCGAAGCCGAGGCCCTCCGCGTAGGACAGCTCGACCGACAGGCTGATCTCCCCCGTCGCCGGATTGAGCTGGAGCTTCCCCATCAGCAGCTCGTAGTTCTGCACCGCCAGCTCGGTCAGCAGCGCCACGACCGCGCCGGGGTGCGGCGCGTCGTCCACGCGCAGGTAGTCCGTCACCATCAGCAGCACGATGCGCTGGCGCTCGTAGACCCGCGCCGTGAGCCGAAAGCGCGCGTGCTCGCCCTCCACCCGCGCGGCCAGCAGGCCCTCGACCGGCTCGTCGGGCGGGGCGAGGCCGAGGCCCTCCATCCACTGGCGCAGCTCGGCCACGGTGGGGGCGGCCGCGTCCGACGCCGGGCCGGCGTCCGCCGTGCCGCGCGCCGCGGGGGCCTGCGCCGCCAAAGTGGCGTGCAGGCGGGTGTTTTCAGCCCGGAGCAGCTCGTTTTCCAAGCGGAGCGCCCGCGGCGCACACCCGCCCAGCCCGCCGCCCAGCAGCCCCAGGAGCAGCCCCCAGGCGCGGGTGCGCTCGCTCACCCGCCCTCGGTGTCGCGGGTCACGCGCGTGAGGTCCAGCGTGCCGGAGATGTCGAGCAGCCCGAAGACGTTGTCGGCCCACGCGCTGGTGAGGGTGCCGTCGTCCACGGAGCCCTCGGTGTCGAAGCCGTACTGGATGAACCACAAGTCCAGCGCCGACTCGCCCGACAAGTCCCCGCGGTCCAGCTCGTAGTCGAAGTTCATGACCGCGTTCTGGTTGAAGCCGAGCAGCGCGATGATGCACTCGCTCTCGCCCGTGGCGACCTCGCCCTCCGGGTCCACCACCACGATGGCGGCGCCGATGCAGCTCGCGGTGATGGGCGTGCCCTGGTACTCGCCCGTGACATCCACCACCATGTTGCCGACGTAGGTACCGGCGTCCGGGTGCTGCACCAGCACGCCACCCACGCTGTCGTTCACCCGGGCGCCGTTGGGCAGCGTGGCCTCGGCGCGCAGCACATGCAGGCCGACGTCCAGCGTGTCGTCCTCGAAGCTGGCCGCCGTCTTGCCCCAGGCGCTGTCTTCGGAGGCCGTCCAGACGATGTCCGACCAGTCCGTCGCGTTGCCCTCGGCGTCGTAGACCACCGCGACGTACTCGACCTCCTCGCCCAGCTCGATGAACTCGCCGGAGGACGGCGCGAGGATGCGGAGCGACGCACCGTCCCAGATGTCCGGATCCTCGCCGGTGTCCGCGGGGGCGCCGGTGTCGCCGGTGGCGGTGTCGGCGCCTGCGCCGTCGTCGCCGCCGCCGACGGAGCCCGTCGCGTCGTCCGTGGTGAACTTCGGGGTGCACGCGGCGAGCACGAGCGAGGCGGCGAGGGGGCAGAGCAGACGCACGGGGAACTCCACGGTCCCTGGGAACGTGCCACGGCCTTGCCCCATGCGCAAGGGGCCGCCGCGACGGCGGGTTACACCAGCGCTCTCCCCGGAGTCCCACCGAGATGCTCGCCGCCGCGTTGTTCCTCTCCGCCGCCTTCGCCCAGGCCCCCGCCCCCTGCGACGCCCAGGCCCTCGGCGCCGCGCTCACCGCCGCCGCCCCCAGCGAGGCCCCGCGGGCCTTCGCTGCCCTCGCCACCTGCGACGCCAAGGCGGCGAAGGCCGCCGCAAAGGCCGCCTTCCCGCGGTTCCTCTCCGGCGAGGACGCGGACCGCGCGCTGGTCCTCGCGATCAAGCTGGGCGAAGGCGCCGTCGCCGCCTCCTGGATCGACGCGCAGCTCCCCGACGAGCGCAGCCGCGCCATCGCCTCCCTCGGCCCCGCCTGCAAGGACGACCCGGCGGTGCAGGCGTGGTTTGTCGAGCGCCGCGCCACCTTGGGCGACGCCTTCTGGTCCCAGCGCTGGTACCGCGCCCTCGCGACTTGCCCGGCGGAGTCCGTGCAGGCCATCCTCTGGTCCGAGCTCGACAAGGGCGCCGGGGCCGACCGCGCGCGCTACTTCGGCGTGCTGCAGACGGCCGCCGCCGGCTCCGGCGCTGGCGCCGTTCCCAAGCTCACCACGCTCCTCGGCGCCGCCACGGACCCGGAGATTCAGTCGCAGATCATCCAGGCCTACGGCCTGGCCGCGGGGCTCGGCTCCGTCGCCGGCCTCAACGGCGCGCTCGCCGAGCAGGGCGCCGCCGCCATCGTCGCCGCCGCCCCGCGGCTCCAGTCCAAGGCCGTCGATCAAGCCCGCCTCACCCTCGGCGGCCTCGGCGCCGAGGCC